>NZ_LZML01000033.1:0-11054 GCF_001665695.1 Nocardia sp. 852002-51101_SCH5132738
CGCGCCTGGCATCGCCGCTTCGCCTACGGCGTGGCCGCACGCGCCTACATCCGCTCCGCCCGCAGCGACGACGAATGGATCACGTCGCATCTGGAATTGCGTGATGCCGAAGGCGGTCTGGTGCCCGGCTACGGCTGGGTGTTCCCGCTCGGCAACGGCGAGGTCAACATCGGCGTGGGCTCACTGGCCACCGAACGCCGCCCTTCGCATATCGCGTTGAAACCGCTTCTGCAGCATTATGTTTCGCTGCGCCGGCCGGAGTGGCAGTTCGAGGGCGAGGCGCGGGCCGTCGCCTCGGCGCTGCTGCCGATGGGCGGGGCGGTGTCCAATATCGCGGGCCGCAACTGGGTGCTGGTGGGCGATGCCGCCGGATGTGTGAATCCGCTCAACGGCGAGGGCATCGACTACGGGCTCGAGGGCGGGCATCTGCTGTCCGGACTGCTCGGCGAACCGGATCTGACCACGGTGTGGCCGGATCTGCTGCGGGCCCGCTACGGGCGCACCTTCTCGGTGGCCCGCCGGATCGCGGCGCTGGCCACCCACCCGCGGATGGTGCCGACCGGCGGACCGCCTGTGATGCGCTCGGCGCTGCTGCAGCGCACGGCCGTGCGGGTGATGGGCAATCTCGTCGACGAGGAGGATGCCGACCTCACTGCCAGGGCCTGGCGGGCGGCGGGCCGGGCATCGCTGCGTTTCGACGATCCGGCGCCGTTCAGCTAGCGATACGCGGCACCGACGGGCGGGTAGGAGGCAGCGTGGACAGTCGCAGCGAGAACGACCGCGGCGGGGCGCGTCCGCGTCGCGATCGAACGCCGTCGGTGCCGGAGGACCTGCTGCCGCATCTGCGCCGGGCGCGGGATCTGGTGGATCGCGAATACGCCCGTCCCCTCGACGTGGACGAGCTGGCCGCGACCGCGGGGGTGTCGAAATATCATTTCCTGCGCTGTTTCGCCGCCACCTACGGCCGCACCCCCGCGCTGTATCTGGCCGAGCGGCGCATCGAACGCGCGCAGGACCTGTTGCGCGCCACCAACATCACCGTGACCGAGGCGTGCATGCTGGTCGGGTACACCAGCCTGGGCTCGTTCAGCCGCAAATTCACCGAACTGGTGGGGATGACGCCGTCGGCCTATCAGGCGAAATTCGCGGCGGACGGAGTCCCGCGCATTCCGGGGTGTTATGTGTTCATGCACGGGCTCTCCGATCGGAAACCGCCGGAGCCCGCGCCCGATCCCGGTGGCGCAATTTCGGAGAAGCCGGCGGGCGCCGCGGGCTCATAGCCTGAGCTCATGACGACCATCACCAACGTATCGCTGGTCACCGTGTATGTGACCGATCAGTCCGCGGCCAAGCAGTGGTACATCGACAAGCTGGGCTTCGTGGAAACCGCCGATATCTCCATGGGCGACAACGGTTTCCGCTGGGTCACCGTGGCCCAACCGGATCACCCCGAACTCGAGGTGACGCTGATGGTGCCGGGGCCGCCGCTCGACGAGACGATGGCCGAGGCGATCCGCCGCTCACTCGGCAACGGCACCATGGGCGCGCTGGGGTTGCGCACCGAGGACTGCCAGAAGGCCTACGAGGAGCTCACCGCCAAGGGCGTCGACTTCGTGCAGCCGCCCGCCGAGCGCCCGTACGGCGTGGAAGCGGTGCTGCGCGACAACTCCGGAAATTGGCTCGTCCTGGTCGAACAGCGTGAATTCGACGGCGGCGCTTTCGGTCCGGGGGCGCAGTAGCCGATCGTGCGACGGGTGCGAGCGGCCGCGCTGCTCGCACCCACTTTCCGCGATGTGCCGGATCTATGTCCCGGATTTGGCGGCGAAGTACTGCTCGACGAATTTGCGCTCGCTGTTCACCACCCGGTGCTGCAACTGTTCGGCCAGTGGCTCGATGGCCCCGCCGACCAGCGGCACCTTCACCTTCACGCTGCCGCTGACCTCCAGTTCGGAGCCGGTGCCCGCGGCCCGCAGCAGGTATTTGCCGGTCATCTCGGAGGAGATGCCCGAGGAGGTCGCCGAGAAGGTGCCCGCAGCGGAATTGCCCTCCAGCGGACCCCAGTCGTCGGTGCGTTCGAGCACCAGCTCGGCCTTGAGCACCTTGCGGACGATGGCTGGAACCTTATCCTGGCGGGCCGTCTCGGTCATGCGCAGATGGATGGTGCCGGGCCCGTTCGGGTGCGCCAGTTCGATGGTCGCGGTCTGTGCGCCCTCGAAGCGGGCCTGCCAGAATTCGTCGCTGGTGAGCGCCCGGTGCAATTCCTCGACCGGGACGGTGTATGACACGGTGAAGCGGAAGTTTCGGGACATGAGCGCACACGCTATCGGAAGCATGCAATAGCCTGTTGCGGTGTCGGAAACCACCGAGTCTGCTGCGCGCGAGCATCGAGCCGTTGCCGGTTCGCCTCGGCTGCGCCGGACCCGGATCACCCTCGTGGTGATCGCCACCGCGGTGAGCGTGCTGGCCGTACTGCTGGTGCTGGCGGCCTGGCGCGACGACATGTTGATCAGCTCCGACAAGGGCGTGACCAGCGCGGAAGTATTGTCGGCGGGCCGGCTGCGCTCCGCGGTCACCTACGTGACGCCGGACGGTGTCACACACAATCCGAAGGTGGGGGTGCTGTATCCCACCAAACTCACCGCCGGTGAGCGGATCAATGTCGAATACAGCCGCAGCGACCCG
Source organism: Nocardia sp. 852002-51101_SCH5132738 (assembly GCF_001665695.1). Taxonomy (NCBI): domain Bacteria; kingdom Bacillati; phylum Actinomycetota; class Actinomycetes; order Mycobacteriales; family Nocardiaceae; genus Nocardia; species Nocardia sp. 852002-51101_SCH5132738. Next base: position 2,683 of record NZ_LZML01000033.1, read on the forward strand.
GAATTGGTCCGGGTCGCCGGGCGCGACGCCCGGGTCGCGGTCATTCCGGCGCTGTCGGTGATCGTGGTGGTGTGGGTGGTGGCGCTGCCGGTGCTGCTGGTGGTGCGCCGCTTCGAGCGCCGTTCGGTGCGCACCTCCGGCTAGCTGTTCGCCCGAACTTCGCACATCCGTCACATGGGTGTGGTGTCCTGGCGTGCCGCGCATCGCACACTGCAGGTGTGCGTGTAGCGATCGTCTCCGAATCGTTTCTGCCGAATATGAACGGTGTCGTGAACTCCGTGCTGCAGGTCCTGGCCCACTTGGACCGCAACGGACACGATGCGCTCGTCATCGCCCCGGACACTCCCCGCGGCCAGGCCGCGGCACCTCGCTCGTACGGCCGCTTTCCGGTGATCCGGGTGCCGGCGGTCATGGTGCCCCGGGTCAGTTCACTCCCGGTGGGCCTGCCGCAACCGCTGCTGACCTCGGCGATCGAGGATTTCGATGCCGATGTGGTGCATCTGGCCTCGCCGTTTCTGCTCGGTGCGGGGGGTGCGGCGGCCGCCTTGCGCCTGGATCTGCCGGCCGTGGCCGTGTATCAGACCGATGTCGCCGGATTCGCGGCCAGCTACGGATTGGGCGCGGCACACCGGGCGGCGTGGGCGTGGACGCGGCGCATCCACAATCGCGCGGCGCGCACCCTGGCGCCCTCGACAGCGGCGATGGACGACCTCGAGCGGCACGGCATCGCCCGCGTGCACCGCTGGGCCCGTGGCGTGGATGCCGTGCGGTTCACACCCGGCGCACGCGACGCCGACGTGCACGCGCGGTGGGCGGACGGCGACCGCCTGGTGGTCGGATTCGTCGGCCGGTTGGCGCCGGAGAAACATGTCGAACGTCTCGCCGCGCTGGCGAACGATCCTGATATCCGGCTGGTCGTGGTCGGCGACGGACCGGAGCGAGCGCATCTGCAACGCCTGCTGCCGACGGCCGTCTTCACCGGCGAACTCGGCGGCGCCGAACTCGCCCAGGCCTATGCGAGCCTGGACCTGATGGTTCACCCGGGCGAGCACGAGACCTTCTGCCAGGGCGTGCAGGAGGCGCTGGCCTGCGGCACTCCCGTGATCGGACCCGATGCCGGCGGTCCGCGCGATCTGATCGCCCACTGCCGCAACGGATATCTGCTTCCCGTCGACCGCTTCGCGGAACTGCTGCCGAGTGCGGTTGCGGCGCTTCGTGATCCGGCGCTGCGAGCCCGATTCGCCGGCGCGGCACGCAAATCGGTGCTGCACCGCACCTGGCCCGCGATCTGCACCGAGTTGATGGGGCACTATCACGAGGTGATCGGCGGGCAGGAAGCTCTGCACCGCAGCGCGTGAAACGCCGTATCGCAGGCGATCCCGAGACGACCCGGCGCGCCCGACGGTTCAGGCTGCCTTCCGGAGCAGACGGTCGATGACCCCTCGTGCCATCGCCACGCTGTCGTCGTCGCCGAGGCGCAACGCGACGTTGACGGCATTCAGGACGGCCGCGACCTCGAAGCCGGCCGACTCGGGATCCACGTCGGCGATCTCGCCGGCGTCGACCGCGCGCCGGAACTGCGCTGCCAGAACGGCGACCCAGTCGCGCTGCTGTTCGCGCAATGCGTCGCGGACCGGCCCCGGCCGGCTGTCGAAAATGGGCAGATTCGCGCCCAAGAAGCATCCGCCGGGAAATACCGGGCGCTCGACATAGTCGATCCATCGGTCGACGAGGGCGCGAAGCCGCGCGATGCCCGCCGGGGCGTCCCGCGCCGGACGGACGACGGTCTCCACGAACACCTCCCGCGCCGCGTCGACGGTCGCGAGTTGCAGCTTCTCCTTGGTTCGGAACAGGGTCTGGATGCCGGCCTTGCTGACCTCGAGATCCTCGGCCAACCGGCCGAAACTCAGCCCGTCGAGTCCGTCCACCGAGGCGATCTCGATCGCACGGCGGGTCACCGCGCGGCGCGAGCGCGCACCGCGGCGTAGCCGCTGATCGGCACTTTCCGCTGTCTCGCGCTCCTCGGATACGACCATACGGTCGATCGTATGTCACCGATCGCCGCGAATCGACCTATTGCATTAAACATACGGTCGACCGTATTCTTTCGACCACATCGGCGCTCGACGGCACCGCCGATGGTGACGAGAAGGGATGCCTGATGGATGGCGTAACAGCCGAACAGTCCGTGACCGCGGACGAATCCACGCCGGTCCGGGACCGTTCGACGGCGATCGTGTGGATCCTGTGCTCGGCCGCATTCGTGGCGATGCTCGACGTCTTCGTGGTGAACGTGGCCTTCACGAAGATCGTCGAGTCCTACCGGGGATCGTCACTGGCCGATGTGAGCTGGGTGCTCAACGGCTACGCGATCGTCTACGCGGCCCTGTTGATTCCGGCGGGCCGATTCTCCGATCGTTTCGGCCGCAAGGCCGGATTCCTTTCCGGCCTCGGCCTTTTCACCGCGGCGAGCGTGGCCTGTGCCGCGGCTCCGACGCTGTGGGCGCTGGTGGCGTTCCGGCTGCTGCAGGCGGTAGGCGCCGCGGCCCTGACACCGGCCGGTCTGGGGTTGCTGCTCACGGTGCTGCCGCCGGCGCGGGTGCCGGGCGCGGTGAAGATCTGGGCCACGACGAGTTCGTTCGCCGCGGCCTGCGGCCCGGTGGTCGGCGGAGCGCTGGTCGAGATCTCCTGGCGCTGGGTCTTTCTGATCAATCTGCCGGTGGGTGTGGTGACCGGGCTCGCGGCCGTATGGCTGGTGCCGAATCTCGCGCAGCGCACCTACGCCCGCGTGCCCGATCTGCTCGGGGTGGTGGCGTTGATCGTGGCGATCGGGGCGCTGTCGCTGGCGCTGGTCGAAAGCGATGCGTGGACCGGCGGCGCGACGTGGACGGCATCGGCCGTGGCGGTGCTCGGCGCGGTCCTGTTCGTGCTGCGGATGCGCCGGCATCCGGATCCGGTGGTGCCGCCGGACCTGTTCCGGGTGCCGACGTTCGCCTGGGCCAACGCCACCGTGCTGGCCTTCTGCACGGCATTCGGGGCGTGGTTCCTGAGCATCACGCTGTGGCTCGAGAACGCGGCCCGTTTCGGCACGATCGAAACCGGGCTCGCCATCGTCCCCGGCCCGATCATGGTGCCGATCTTCGCCGCCGTAAGCCAGCGACTGATCCGGCGGATACCGGCGGGAGTCGTTGTGGCCCTGGGCAATGCGCTGTTCGCGGCCGGCGTCCTGCTGGTGCTGTTCACAGCCGCCACTCCGGTGCAGTACGCGACCGCGGTTCTGCCGGGGTGGGTGATCTCCGGCATCGGAATCGGTCTCGCCCTGCCCACGATGATCGCCTCCGCCGCCGTCGATCTGCCGCCGGAACGGTCGGCCACCGGCAGCGCCGTGGTGAACACCGCCCGCCAACTCGGCTACGTCCTGGGCGTCGCGGTGCTGATCGCGCTGCTCGGATCGCTGGACACCACCGACCGGATGGTGACCGCTTTCCGGCACGGCTGGCTGTTCGTCGCGGTCGTAGCCGTCGTCGGCGTGGCAACGGCATTCGGGATCACGCCTCGTGCCCGTCGCTCGAAATGAAGCAGGTCATCATGTCGAATCCCCCGATCACCTCCGCCGCCACGGCCGAGGAATCCGATCCGCTCTGCCTCTCCGAGACCACCGCGGCCGCATTGCTGTTCGATGTGCCGTGGCGACGATTCGCCGTGGCCGGCGACAGTCTGTAGGCCGGCGTCGGCGATCCCACGCCGGGCTACTCGAACGCGGGCTGGCCCGAGCGACTCGTGAAAGTACTGCGGCGCGTACGCCCGGACCTGCGCTATCTCTGTACGGCGAAGGTCGGGGCCACCACGGCGCAGACCTCGGCCCGCCAACTCGACCGCATCGTGGACTTCCGTCCGGACCTGCTGCATCTGCCGTGCGGTCCGAACGACATCACGCGGCGCGATCCCGACTTCGACGAGATCGACACAGCGATGCGGCGAATGTACGACGTCGCGGCGGGCACCGGCGCCCTGCTGACGACGTTCACTCTCGCAAGCGCCTATGTCGTACCGGCGTTTCCGGACTGGCCAGAGCGAATTCGCACCATGAACGACCTCACCCGCCGAATCGCCGCCGACTACGGGGCGGTCGTCGTCGACATGTGGGATCACCCGGTCAACGATCGCGACAACCTGCTCAGCGCGGATCGCATCCACTTCTCGACCTCCGGTCAGGCGGTGCTGGCGACCGAGATGGTCAAGCATCTGACCTACGCACTGTCGAGCCGGACGATCGAATAGCGCAGGCGCCCAATCCTCCCCGTGATCGCGCACCGGCCCGCGTCCCTGCCCCGGGCGGCGGACGCTAGGGTCACTTCCGTGGCGAAGACAGAGTCGTTTCGGGCCTCGTTGGACAAGCAACCGCATGAGGTCGCGTCCATGTTCGACGGGGTCGCGAAGCGGTACGACCTGACCAATACGGTGCTCACCGGCGGGCAGGACCGCTATTGGCGCTGGGCCACCCGCCGGGCGCTGGCCCTGCGGCCCGGGGAACGGGTGCTGGACCTGGCGGCCGGAACCGGCGTCTCCACCGCCGAATTCGCGAAGTCGGGCGCCTGGTGCCTGGCCGTGGACTTCTCCAAGGGCATGTTGGAGGCGGGGCGGTTCCGCCGGGTGCCGATGGTGAACGGCGACGCCACCGCCCTGCCGTTCGCCGACGACTCCTTCGATGCGGTCGCCATCTCCTACGGCCTGCGCAACGTCTCCGAACCGGACGCCGCCCTGCGCGAGATGCTGCGCGTCACCAAACCGGGCGGACGCCTGGTCGTGGCGGAGTTCTCCACCCCGGTCTTCGGGCCGTTCCGCACGATCTACATGGAATACCTGATGAAGGTGCTGCCGAAGGTCGCCGAGGCCGTCAGCAGCAATCCGGACGCCTACGTCTACCTGGCCGAATCGATCCGGGCGTGGCCCAATCAGCGACAGTTGGCGATGCGGATCGCCGATGCCGGCTGGTCGTCGGTGCAGTGGCGCAATCTGACCGGCGGCATCGTCGCACTGCATCGCGGTTACAAACTGGGGTGAAGTAGCTCACCGCACGCCGTGGTCTCGCCCGCGGAAACGGCGCCCGACCGGGCGTGAACCGGAAATCTCACCGTGCAGATGCCGAAGTGGTGAGGATTTTCGTCATCTGCCGATAACGTTCGGTAAATCCGTCGCAACGGCGGCTCGCCATCATCGGGGATGTGTCGAGCGCCGAGAACTCCACGAGCACCGTCCGGACCGCGTGCTCCTACTGCGGCGTGGGCTGCGGCATCACGGTGCAGACCGAGCGGAACGCCGCCGGCGCACCCGTCATCGCGAAGGTGAGCGGCGACAAACTGCATCCGGTCAACTCCGGGCGGCTGTGCACCAAAGGCGCCACCCACCTCGAATTGATGCGTGCGCCCGGGCGGATGACGACCGCCCTGCACCGGCCCCAGCGCGGACGGGAACCGGTCGAACTGGCCGTCGAGGAGGCCGTGCGGCAGGCGGCACAGCGGTTGCGCGCGATCGTCGACGAATACGGTCCCGATGCCGTCGCGCTCTACGTCTCCGGGCAGATGTCGCTGGAAGCGCAGTATCTGGCGAACAAACTCGCAAAGGGCTACCTGCGCACGATCAATATCGAATCCAATTCACGGCTGTGCATGGCCGGCGCGGGCACCGGATACAAACAATCGCTGGGCGCCGACGGCCCGCCGGGTTCCTACGACGACCTCGACCGTGCCGATCTGTTCTTCGTGATCGGCTCGAATATGGCCGACTGTCATCCGATTCTGTTCCTGCGCATGGCCGATCGGCTCAAGGCCGGGGCCAAACTGATCGTGGTGGATCCGCGGCGGACCGACACCGCCGCCCGGGCCGATCTCTTCCTGCAGATCAGACCCGGCACCGATCTGGCGCTGCTGAACGGATTGCTGCACCTGCTGGTCGGCAACGGCGATATCGACACCGAATTCATCGCCGCGCACACCGAGGGCTGGGAGGCGATGCCGCAGTTTCTCGCCGACTATCCACCGGACCGCGTCGCCGAGATCACCGGACTGGCCGCGGACGATATTCGCACCGCCGCCGCGTGGATCGGCGCGGCCGGTGACTGGATGACGCTGTGGACGATGGGACTCAATCAGTCCACCCACGGCACGTGGAATACCAATGCCGTCTGCAATCTGCATCTGGCCACCGGCGCCATCTGCCGGCCCGGCAGCGGTCCGTTCTCGCTGACCGGGCAGCCGAATGCCATGGGTGGGCGGGAAATGGGCTACATGGGTCCGGGTTTGCCCGGCCAGCGCAGTGCCCTTGTGGAGGCCGACCGCCGCTTCGTCGAAACCGCATGGCACCTGCCGCCCGGCACGATTCGCGCCGAATCCGGACGCGGCACGATCGAGATGTTCCGGGAACTGGCCGAGGGAACCATCAAGGCGTGCTGGATCATCTGCAGTAATCCGGTGGCCTCGGTGGCGAATCGCAAAACCGTCATCGCCGGTCTGGAGGCGGCGGAATTGGTGATCACCCAGGACGCCTATCTCGACACCGCGACCAATGCCTATGCCGATCTGCTGCTGCCGGCGGCGCTGTGGGCCGAATCCGACGGCGTGATGGTCAATTCCGAACGCACGGTCACCCTCCTGCAGCATTCGGTGGATCCGCTCGGCGCGGCACTGCCGGATTGGGAATGGATCGCTCGGATCGCGACGGCGATGGGCTTCGACGGATTCGACTACCGCTCCAGCGCCGAGATCTTCGACGAAATCCGTGGCTTCGCGAATCCGGCGACCGGATACGACCTGAGCGGAATGAGTTACGCCGCACTGCGCGAGGGGCCGATGCAGTGGCCCTGTGCCGATTCCGCGCAGCGCCGCAATCCGATTCGCTATCGCACCGGCTATGCGGGTGCGCCGGCCTTTCCCACCGCGAGCGGCCGCGCCGTGTTCTGGCCCCGGCCGCATATGGCGGCCGCCGAAATGCCCGACGACGACTATCCCTTCGTCCTGAACACCGGTCGCGTCCAACATCAATGGCACACGATGACCAAAACCGGCCGGGTCGCGAAGTTGAACAAATTGAATCCGGCGCCGTTTCTCGAAGTGCATCCCGACGATGCGCGCGCGCTGGATGTGCGTCCCGGCGACCAGATCGACATCGCTTCTCGCCGTGGCCGAGCCGTGCTGCCGGTACGGATCACCGATCGGGTGCGACCGGGTTCGTGTTTCGCACCGTTCCACTGGAACGACGAGCAGGGCGAATATCTGACGATCAATGCCGTGACCAACGATGCCGTGGATCAGGATTCGCTACAGCCGGAATTCAAGGTGTGCGCGGTGACGCTGCGACGCGTCGGCCCCGCCCGGGACACCCGCGACGGCATCGACGAGGACAACCGGGGCGGCACCGAACCTGACCACCGTGTCGACGCCGCGGGCGGCAGCCCGATCACATCCGGCGCCGCGCCGGCATCGCATCCACTCGCCGCCATGCTGGGACTCGATTCCGCGCGCGCGCCCATGCTCAGCGAGGCGGAGCGGATCTATCTGGGCGGGTATCTGGCCGCGCTGCAATCGCTTCCGGTTCAGGGACAGCCCGTCCTCCCGGAATCGGCGCCGCTGTCCGACCGCAGCCGCTGGTGGATCGACGGGCTGCTGGCGGGTATGTACTCGCGGGCGGCGGGCTCCCCGCCCGGCGCCACAGTGGCAGCACCCTCACCCGCCGCGCCGGCCGGTCCACAGCGACGGCCGGTGACCGTGCTGTGGGCTTCCCAGACCGGTACCGCCGAAGAATTGGCCGCGACGGTGGCGGCGGCGCTCGCCGAACACGGGCACGCGCCCCGGCTGGTCGAGATGAACGCGTGCGATCTGCCCGAGCTGGCCGGTGACGTACTGCTCGTCACCAGCACCTTCGGCGACGGCGGCCCACCGGACAATGCCGCCGACTTCTGGGACCGGCTGCAGGACAGTGGGATTCGGTTCAACGATCTGCGGTACGGCATCTTCGCCCTCGGCGACTCCTCCTACGACGATTTCTGCGGTTACGGCCGCAAGGTGGATCGGCTGCTGTCCGAACGGGGCGGTGTCCGCTTGCTGGATCGCGTCGACAGCGAACCGGATCACGATGATCTGTCGAACGAGTGGACCGCCGCGGTCCTCGCCGCGCTGGGTGACGGTCGCGGGAATGCGCCCACCGGCGACCATGGTGCGGGTGCGCCCAGCGGTAGCGGTGTGGCCGAGACGTCCGGCGGCTCCGGGGGTGTGGTGCCGTCCACCGGCGGCGGTCGTGCCGGCGCGCCCGCGGGGCTCGGTGTGCGCGTGCTCGACCGCGTCGAGGCCCGCTCCCCCGCGCCCCCCCGCGCCCCC
>NZ_LZML01000034.1:0-542 GCF_001665695.1 Nocardia sp. 852002-51101_SCH5132738
ACCTGCGACTTGGAAAGCTTTGTCACACCAAGTGATTCGACAAGTTTCTCCATGCGTCGGGTAGACACCCCGAGCAGATAACAGGTGGCGACCACCGAGGTCAGGGCTCGTTCGGCACGTTTGCGGCGTTCGAGCAGCCAGTCCGGGAAGTAACTACCCTGACGCAGTTTGGGGATCGCGACGTCGATCGTGCCGACACGAGTATCGAAGTCGCGGTGGCGGTATCCGTTTCGGCTGTTGACGCGTTCATCGGATCGTTCGCCGTAGCCGGCACCGCACATCGAGTCGGCTTCGTTGCTCATCATGGCCTGAATGAACGTGGACATCATGTTGCGCAGGAGATCCGGGCTCGCGACGGCGAGTTGCTCGGACAGCATTGCGGACGGGTCGATAGGCTGGACAGAGGTCATCGCGTGAAACTTTCTTCCTTCAAGTGACTTGGCGGTCTTTTGAAGGATCACGCGGTGACCACCCTCTACTCGGCTACGACACGCCCAGACTTCGCTGAGGGCCCGTCGTACACCATCCTGCTGGACTCAACC
>NZ_LZML01000035.1:0-98707 GCF_001665695.1 Nocardia sp. 852002-51101_SCH5132738
CTCCTCGGCTCCGGTGCGGGCCGCCTCGTCCTTGTTGGCGATGACGACGTGCACATCGAAGGGGGCGGTTCGGCAACGGGGGGAGTCGCGGATTTCGGCTTGGTGCCGTCGCCGTATACGCCTACCGCGCGGTCGATTTCGGTGCGCAGCGCGTCGGCGTGCTGGGCGCGCTGGGCGGCGACGACGGTCAGCGCGGCGGTGTGCTCCGGTGCGGCGGCGATGGCCGCCTTCGCCCACACGGCGTCCGTACGCGCCGATTCCTCCTGCGACACAAGCACATCCGGTACCGACGGCTTGTCGTCCGAACAGGCCGCGACCGCACTCACGGCGACGAGCGCGACCACGCCACCTCCGGCCGAGCGCAACAGCGAGCGGCGGTCGAGGCGTGGGGGAACGGTCCGATCCGGCGGCACCGGAATCACATCGAGACGGCTGGGCACGCCTACATCGTGCCAGTGATCATCACGCGCCCTCGCGCCCAGCCCGCCGACATGCCTCACTCGCGCTCGTTCGCAGCCGGGACGGTCGTCCGTCCGCCCTGCTGAGCCCGGGTGCTGCCGGCGGTGCACGCCCGCGTGTCGCCGGCGGACCCGCCGAGGGATGCTTCCGGACGGAAGCGCTGGGGCGCGGCGGCCGCTCCGTTCCGGCGCACCCGAGACCGTCCGGCGGACCGTGGGCGCGCAGCAGAACCTGCCCCGGGCCGACTCAACCGGGTTGGCTGGTCCTTTACACTCTTGCAGCGCGTTACGCTAGACCTCCGGCGGAACAATCCGCGGGACATGCGCGCCGACCATGCCGTACCAGGACCAATACCGCGTCACAACTGAACCAGGAGCCGCCCCATATGCCGATGCCGACCGAGGAAAGGGTGAGCCAGCTCGTTGCTGGGCTCGTCGAACGCCGAGGGCTCGACCTCGAGGGCGTGCACATCACGGCCGCGGGCGGGCCGCAGGCGCGGGTGACGGTGACCGTCGACGGCGACGAAACCGTCGATCTGGACACGATCGCGGAAGTCAGTTCCGAGATCTCGGAAGTGCTCGACGACGCCGCCGATCTCGGCGAAACCCCCTATCTGCTGGAAGTCACCACTCCGGGTGTCGACCGCCCGCTGACCGCCCCGCGCCACTGGCGACGGGCTCGCGGCCGGAAGGTGCGGGTGCGGATGCGGCCGGGCGCGCAGGCCCCCGAGGGCGCGTCCACCTTCGACGCCCGCGTCGGCGCGAGCACCGACACCGAGGTGGCCCTGGTGCTGGGCGGTAAGCGCGCGCCCCGCCGGGTGAGCGTGGCATTGGCGGATATCGAATCCGCGGTCGTCCAGGTGGAGTTCTCCCCACCCGGTGCGGCGGAAATGGAACTGGCCGGGGGCGTGGCCGCGGGCCGCCCGGAACCGGGCGCCACCGATCAGGCAGTCGATCCGGCCGCATCCGCCGCCGGGGGAGAACACGCCGCCCGGGGAGAACACACAGAAGTTGCGCCGACCGAAGGGATCGTGGAATGAACATCGAAATCGAAGCCCTGCGTGCGATCGTCGCCGATAAGGGAATCTCGATGGAGACAGTGCTCTCCGCGATCGAGTCGGCTCTGCTGACCGCCTATCGGCACACCGAGGGCCACGAGCCCAACGCACGCATCGACATCAATCAGAAGACCGGCGTGGTGCGGGTGATGGCCACCGAGACCGATGCCGACGGCAATGTGGTCTCCGAATGGGACGACACCCCGGAGGGCTTCGGCCGCATCGCCGCCACCACCGCCCGCCAGGTGGTGCTGCAGCGCCTGCGCGACGCCGAGAACGAGAAATCCTTCGGTGAGTTCTCGACGCACGAGGGTGATATCGTCGGCGGCGTCGTCCAGCGCGATGCCCGGATGAACGCCCGCGGCACGGTCGTGGTGCGCATCGGCAGCGAGGCCAGCGGCGCCGAGGGCCTGATCCCCCCGGCCGAGCAGGTACCCGGCGAGACCTACGAGCACGGCGATCGCATCAAGTGCTACGTCTACGGCGTCTCCCGGGGCGCGCGCGGCCCGCAGATCACGCTCTCGCGCACCCACCCGAATCTGGTGCGCCGGCTGTTCGCGCTCGAGGTGCCCGAGATCGCCGACGGTTCGGTGGAGATCGTCGCCGTAGCCCGCGAGGCCGGCCACCGCTCCAAGATCGCGGTGCGCTCCACGGTGCCCGGGGTGAACGCCAAGGGCGCGTGCATCGGCCCGATGGGCCAGCGGGTGCGCAACGTGATGAGCGAGCTGGCGGGCGAGAAGATCGACATCATCGACTGGGCCGAGGATCCGGCCGCCTTCGTCGGGAATGCACTGAGCCCGTCGAAGGTTGTCTCGGTCACGATCGTCGATCCGGAGGCTCGTGCCGCCCGGGTCGTGGTCCCCGATTTCCAGCTGTCGCTGGCGATCGGCAAGGAAGGTCAGAACGCCCGGTTGGCCGCGCGATTGACCGGTTGGCGCATCGATATCCGCTCCGACGCCGCCCCCGACGTGGCCGGATCGCAGCGGCCGCACGCCCAGCACGGGTAGGCCGCGGCGAGACGGCAGTGCGAGTGCGGGGGTCAACGAGGGGCTGGATGCGGAGATCGGGACATGGCAGCGGTACAGTGGACACAGGCTCAGCGCGAGTCTTCGGTATCCGCACTTTCCGCCCAGGTCGGTGCTCGGGTGAAAACCCGAACTCCCGGCCCGGTCCGGACCTGTGTCGGATGCCGGAAACGCGAGCTGGCCGCCGATCTGTTGCGGGTCGTGGCGCAATCGCCCGGCAGCGCTCCCGACAGGGACGCCGTCGTCGCGATCGTTCCCGATCCGCGGCGCAGACTTCCCGGGAGGGGTGCCTGGTTGCACCCCGTTTCGGCTTGTCTGAGCATGGCAGAGCGGCGCCGAGCGTTCGGCAGAGCGCTACGAGTGTCCGGAAAACTGGATATCTCAGCCCTGGAGCACTACGTCGAGAACAGGCACGAGCACTCATGAGCACACCGTGAAGTACCAACGATGAACGGCCATCGAAGATAACCCGAGGTCGTGCGGGCGTCCTGACCCCTGAACGGGGAGCAAGAGACTGTCGCGCTCGACCTCTCAGTGAGGAGAGCAGTGGCAGGCAAGGCCCGCGTGCACGAGTTGGCTAAAGAACTCGGTGTCACGAGCAAAGAACTACTCGCAACGCTCAAGGAGCAGGGCGAGTTCGTGAAGTCGGCGTCGTCGACGGTGGAGGCACCCGTCGCGCGTCGGCTGCGGGAGTCGTTCGCGGCGAAGTCCGCCCCGTCCAACGGCTCCGCGAAATCCTCCGCGAAACCCGGTCCCGCCCAGGCACGTCCGGCCGCCAAGCCGGCCGGTGGCGCGACCCCGGGTCCGCGTCCCGGCCCCCGTCCGGCTCCGGCTGCGGCGCAGGCCGATTCGGCTCCCGTGGCCGAAACCCCCGCGGCGGCAGCGCGTCCCGATGCGGTGAAGCCCGGTCCGGCCGTCAGGCCCGGTCCGAAGCCGGCCGCTCCCGCGGCCTCCGCCGGTGCGGCGCCGTCGGCGTCCGCCCCGTCGGCTCCGGCGCAGCAGCCCGGTGCCCGTCCGGCCCAGGGCGCGCCGCGTCCCGGTCAGCCGCGCACACCCGGCGGACAGCAGGGTGCGCCGCGTCCGGCGACGCCCGGTCCCAAGCCCGGTCCGAAGACCCCGCGGGTGGGCAACAACCCGTTCTCCTCGGCGCCCGAGCGCCCGGCGCCGCGTCCGGCTCCCGGCCCGCGTCCGGGGCCCGGTCAGGGTGCGCCGCGTCCGGGTCAGGGCGGTCCGCGCCCCGGCCAGGGTGGCCCGCGTCCGGGCCCGGGTCAGGGTGCGCCGCGTCCGGCCGCAGGCCAGGGCGGTCCCCGTCCCGGTGGCCCGCGTCCGTCTCCCGGCTCGATGCCGCCCCGGCCGAATCCGGGTGCGATGCCCGCTCGTGCGGCCCGTCCGGGCCCGTCGGCGGGTCGTCCGGGTCGTCCCGGCGGTGCGCCGGGTGGCGGTGGCGGTCGTCCCGGCGGTGGCGGCGGCGGTAACTACCGCGGTGGCGGCGGTGCCGGTGGCGGCGGTGGCGCGGGTGCGCCCGTGGCCGGTGGTTTCCGCGGTCGTCCCGGTGGCGGCGGTGGCCGTCCGGGTGGTGGCGGCGGTCGCGGCGGTGCCGCGGGTGCCTTCGGCCGTCCCGGTGGCGCCCCCCGCAAGGGCCGCAAGTCGAAGCGGGCGAAACGCGCCGAATACGAGAACATGCAGGCACCGTCGGTCGGTGGCGTGCGGCTGCCGCGCGGCAACGGCGAGATCATCCGTCTCGCCCGCGGCGCGTCGCTGTCGGACTTCGCCGAGAAGATCAACGCCAACCCGGCCTCGCTGGTGCAGGTGCTGTTCAACCTCGGTGAGATGGTCACCGCGACCCAGTCGGTCAACGACGAGATCTTCGAGCTGCTCGGCGGCGAGATGAACTACGTCGTGCACGTGGTCTCGCCCGAGGACGAGGACCGCGAGCTGCTGGAGAGCTTCGACCTCAGCTACGGCGAGGACGAGGGCGACGAAGGCGACCTGCAGGTCCGCCCGCCGGTCGTGACCGTCATGGGTCACGTCGACCACGGTAAGACCCGACTGCTGGACACGATCCGCAAGACCAACGTCCGCGAGGGCGAGGCCGGCGGTATCACCCAGCACATCGGCGCCTACCAGGTCCTCACCAACGTCAACGACGAAGAGCGCCTGATCACCTTCATCGACACCCCGGGTCACGAGGCGTTCACCGCCATGCGTGCCCGTGGTGCCAAGGCCACCGACATCGCGATCCTGGTGGTCGCCGCCGACGACGGCGTCATGCCGCAGACGGTGGAGGCCATCAACCACGCGCAGGCCGCGGATGTGCCGATCGTGGTGGCGGTCAACAAGATCGACAAGGAAGGCGCGAACCCGGAGAAGGTCCGCCAGCAGCTCACCGAATACAACCTGGTGGCCGAGGAGTACGGCGGCGACACCATGTTCGTCAACATCTCGGCGCGTCAGGGCACCAATATCGAAGCCCTGCTCGAGGCCGTGGTGCTGACCGCGGACGCCGCACTGGACCTGCGGGCCAACCCGGATATGGACGCCCAGGGTGTCGCCATCGAGGCGCATCTGGACCGCGGCCGTGGTCCGGTGGCCACCGTGCTGGTGCAGCGCGGTACCTTGCGCGTCGGCGACTCGATCGTGGCGGGTGACGCCTACGGCCGCGTCCGCCGCATGGTCGACGAACACGGCGAGGACGTGGACGCGGCGCTGCCGTCGCGTCCGGTGCAGGTCATCGGTTTCACCTCGGTGCCGGGCGCGGGCGACAACCTGCTCGTCGTCGAGGAGGACCGCATCGCCCGCCAGATCGCCGACCGGCGCAATGCGCGCAAGCGCAACGCTCTGGCCGCGCGCAGCCGCAAGCGGATCAGCCTGGAAGATCTGGATGCCGCTCTGAAGGAGACCTCGGAGCTCAACCTGATCCTCAAGGGCGACAACTCCGGTACGGTCGAGGCCCTGGAAGAGGCGCTGCTCGGCATCGAGATCAGCGACGAGGTCCGGCTGCGGGTCATCGACCGCGGTGTCGGTGGTGTCACCGAGACCAACGTCAACCTGGCCTCGGCGTCGAACGCGATCATCATCGGGTTCAACGTCCGGGCCGAGGGCAAGGCCACCGAACTCGCCAACCGCGAGGGTGTGGACATCCGCTACTACTCGGTGATCTACCAGGCCATCGACGAGATCGAGAAGGCCCTCAAGGGCATGCTCAAGCCGATCTACGAAGAGGCCGAACTGGGTCGCGCCGAGATCCGCGCGGTGTTCCGCTCCTCGAAGTTCGGCAACATCGCCGGCTGCATGATCACCTCCGGGACGGTCAAGCGCAACGCCAAGGCCCGTCTGCTGCGCGACAGTGTGGTGATCGCCGATACGACGATCCAATCGCTGCGCCGGGAGAAGGACGACGCCACCGAGGTCCGCGAGGGCTTCGAATGCGGTATGACGTTGGGCTACAACGACATCAAGGAAGGCGACATCATCGAGGCCTACGAGCTTCGGGAGAAGCCGCGCGACTGAGTCGTCCACAGTGAACGAACGTCACGTTCGGTGCAGGCATTGACCGGACGTGACGTTCGCTTCGCCGGGCGCTGTGTCGCGATACGTGAAGAGGTGAGCCGTTGTTCGTCGGTGCGCTGGAGTTCGACATCCTGCTCGGCGATGTGCACTCGTTGAAGGAAAAGCGGTCGGTGATCCGCCCGATACTGGCCGAACTGCAGCGCTTCGGCGTCAGCGCGGTCGAGGGCGGAGATCACGATCAATACCGCCGTTCACAGTTGGGCGTCGCACTGGTCAGCGCCGAGATGGGACATCTCACAGCGGTGCTGGACAAGTGTGAACGCCACGTGGCGGCCCGTCCGGAGTTACAGTTGCTGGCAGTACGCCGCCGCATCTTCGGACCCGAAGACTGAATGACAAGTGAGGAGGGCCCGCCATGGTGGATCAGGCCAGGGCACGCCGACTCGCGAAGCGGATCGTCTCGATCGTCGGGACGGCGATCGAATACGAGATCAAGGATCCGCGGCTGCGTTTCGTCACCGTCACCGATGCCAAGGTGACCGGTGATCTGCGGGAGGCGACCGTCTATTACACGGTGATGGGTGAAACCCTCGCCGCCGAACCGGATTTCGCGGGCGCCGCGGCCGGACTGGAGAAGGCCAAGGGTGTGCTGCGGTCCAAGGTGGGCGCGGCCACCGGGATCAAGTTCACGCCGTCGCTGAGTTTCGTCCTCGACACGGTGCCGGATGCGGCGCGCGAGATGGAACAGCTGCTGGCGAAGGCCCGTGCGGCCGACGAGAAGGTGGCACAGGTCGCGGCCAACGCCACCCATGCCGGCGACGCCGATCCCTACAAACCCGACCCCGACGAGGAAGACTGACCGCGACGGCGGTCGACGCGGTGGACGGGCGGGGCTCGCGAGGCGGTTCCCCGGTTCTGTCGCCGGTGAGTCGAGCGCCGGAGAATCGAGCTTGGAAATGACAGCTGTGACGTCGTCGGCGGATCCGGCCGCGGCCGTCGAGGTATTGGCGGCCGCGCGATCGGTGACCGTGCTGTGTCATGTGCAGCCGGACGCCGATACCGTCGGCAGTGGACTGGCACTGGCGCAGGTGCTGCATCGGCGCGGTGTGCCGGTGCAGGTGTCCTTCGCCGAGCCGGCCGAACTCCCGGCATCGATGCGCTCGCTGCCCGGCGTGGAGTTTCTGGTACCCCCCGCACAGGTGGCGGAGCGAGTGGACCTGCTGGTCACCGTCGACTGCGGCAGCGTCGGGCGCCTGGGTGCGCTCGCGGACCGAATCGACGGCGCCGCAACCACTGTGGTGATCGACCACCATCGCTCCAACACCCGCTTCGGTGATGTGAACCTGATCGACGAGACCGCGGAGTCCACCACCAGTGTGCTGGCGCGGCTGTTCGACGCCTGGGGTGAGGAGATCGACCGGGACATCGCGCACTGCCTGTTCGCCGGTCTGGTCACCGATACCGGGTGCTTCCGCTGGGGCGGTCCGGGCACCCATTTGCTAGCCGATCGTTTGCTGGCCACCGGAATCGATGGCGCGGGAATCACTCGCACGCTGATGGACACCCATCCCTTCGGCTGGTTGCCGATGTTGTCGCGGGTGCTCGGATCGGCGCGACTGGAACCGCGGGCGGCCGGCGGCGCCGGACTGGTCTATGCCTTCGTCCGCAGCGACGACTCCTACGGATTGCGGTCGGAAGAGGTGGAAAGCGTCATCGACGTCGTCCGCACCACCGCCGAGGCGGATGTGGCGGCGGTATTCAAACAGTCCCGCACCGACGCCGGCTGCTGGACGGTATCGCTGCGCTCGCGCGACAGCGGTGTAGGCACCGGCGATGCCGTCGACGTCGCCCGAGTCGCGACCGGTCTGGGCGGTGGTGGCCACCGCTACGCCGCCGGCTATACGACATACGGGACGTCCGAAGACGTGGTTGCCGATCTGCTCGCGGAATTGGCCCCCGGCCGGGAGAGCTGAGCATGAGACGCGGCCGGTGGCCGGTAGCGGTCTCCGCGGACGTTCGCCGCGGTCGCCGGGGCCGGGCCTGAAGGCATGGTCGAGACACATCCCGAAGACGGTGTCACGGCCGTTGCCGGTGCCGCGCGCCACGATGCGGGTCCGCGGCGCATCCTCGGCATCGCGATCCCCACGCTGGGAGTGCTTGTCGCCGAACCGATCTACCTTCTCTTCGATATGGCGGTGGTGGGCCGGCTGGGAGCGCTGGCGCTCGCGGGACTCGCCGTGGGTGGCCTGATACTCGGTCAGGTCAGCACGCAGCTGACGTTCCTGAGTTACGGGACCACCGCTCGCTCCGCGCGCCGCCACGGCGCCGGTGACGAACGAGGCGCGGTTGCCGAAGGGGTGCAGGCGAGTTGGCTCGCGATGGCCGCCGGACTGGCGATCGTCGTTGTGCTGCAGGTGTTCGCACGACCCGTCGTGGATGTGATCGCGGGCGGCGCCGATATCGCGGACGAGGCGTTGCGCTGGTTGCGGATCGCGCTGTTCGGAGTCCCGTTGATCCTGCTCACCATGGCCGGTAACGGCTGGTTGCGCGGGGTGCAGCAGACGCGGCGTCCGCTGGTGTATGTGATTGCGGGACTGGTTGTTTCGGCACTGTTGTGCCCGCTGCTGGTGCACGGCCTGCTGGGGGCGCCCCGGATGGAACTGGCCGGATCGGCCGTGGCCAATGTGGCCGGGCAGGTCGTCTCGGCCGGGCTGTTCGTGGCCGCGCTGGTGCGCCGGCGGGTGCCGCTGCGGCCCCATCCGCGAGTCATGCGGGCGCAGTTGGTGCTCGGCCGGGATCTGATCGTCCGGAGTCTGGCGTTCCAGGCCTGTTTCGTTTCCGCCGGTGCGGTCGCCGCCCGGTTCGGCGCCGCCTCGGTGGCGGCGCACCAACTCGTGCTGCAGCTGTGGAATTTCCTTGCCCTGACCCTAGATTCGCTGGCCATCGCGGCGCAGACCCTCACCGGTGCGGCGCTGGGCTCCGGCGACGCATCCGGCGCGCGCGTGCTGGCCCGCCGGATCACGGTGTGGTCCACCCTGTTCGCGGTGGTGCTCGCCGTGATCTTCGCCGCCGGATACGCCGTCGTCCCCCAGGTTTTCACCGACGATCCGGCGGTCCTGGACCGCGTGCATGTGATTTGGTGGTTCTTCGTGCCCCTCATTCCCGCCGCCGGGGTGGTCTTCGCCCTCGACGGCGTGCTGCTGGGCGCGGGCGACGCCTCGTATCTGCGCACCACCACGATGGCCGCGGCGCTGCTGGGATTCCTGCCCGCGATCTGGCTGTCGCTGAGCTTCGACTGGGGTATCGCCGGGATCTGGTCCGGGCTGAGTGCCTTCATCCTGCTGCGCCTGATCGCGGTGAGCTGGCGGGCGCTGTCGGGACGCTGGGCTCGAGTCGGCAGTGAGATCCCGCGGTCGGTATGACCGAACACCACGACGCCCTATCCGGAAGCGTGTCGGTGCCCGGCCGCCGACGTGCGCACCGCGGACGGTGTGCGAAATACGCGGCGCCGGGTATGTCCGCACGCGAGGGTCGGGTGTGCTCGCATCACGATGATCATGGGATGGTGGAACTGTGATTCCTAAGTTGATGGCGGTGAGCGATATCCATGTCGGTCATCAGGGGAACAAACCGGTGGTCGAGCAGATCCGCGCGGATTCGCCCGAGGACTGGCTGATCGTCGCCGGCGACGTGGGGGAGAAGACCGACGACATCCGCTGGGCGCTACGCACCCTGCGGGAACGCTTCGCCAAGGTGATCTGGGTCCCGGGCAATCACGAATTGTGGACCACCACCAAGGATCCCGTGCAGATCAAGGGCGCCCCCCGCTACGACTACCTGGTCGCGCTGTGCCGCGACCTCGATGTGGTGACCCCGGAGGACGAATTCCCGGTCTGGGAGGGTGCGGGCGCCGAACAGTACGGCGGGCGGGTGACGATCGCGCCGCTGTTCATCCTCTACGACTATTCGTGGATGCCCGAGGGGGCGTACACCAAGGCCGAGGCGCTGGCCATCGCCCGGGACCGCAATGTGGTCGCCACCGACGAATTCCTGCTGGCCAGCGACCCCTACCTGACGCGCGACGCCTGGTGCCGGGCTCGCGTCCAGTACAGCAGGCGCCGGCTCGACGCGCTGGAACCCGATTCCGCGGTGGTGCTGATCAACCATTTCCCGATGCTGCGCGAACCCACCCGGATGCTGTTCTACCCGGAGTTCTCGCTGTGGTGCGGGACCGAGGACACCGCCGACTGGCACACCCGCTACAACGTGGTGTGCTCGGTCTACGGCCACCTGCACATCCCGCGCACCACCTTCTACGACGGTGTCCGGTTCGAGGAGGTCTCGCTCGGCTATCCGCGCGAATGGCAGCGCCGCGGCCTGCCGGACAAGCTCCTGCGCCAGATCCTGCCCGCCCCCGAATACGGGCCGGACGACCTGAACGAATGGGGCGGCCACTTCAAGATCACCCCCGAGATGCGGGCGGCCGCCGAGGAGATGCGCCGCCTCGCCGACCGCCGCCGCGGCGTGCGCTGACCGCGCGGCGTGCGCGCCGACCTGCGGTGACGAGCCGCAGCGGCGTGCGCGCGACGGCGCGTCACCACGTCACACAGTGGATTCTCGGCACCTCGTTGCACATGCGACCAGCATTCCCGGAGACGTATTCGCCGGCCGGTACAACAATTGACGTGCGTCTTCCGCCCCGCACTACCGGATGATGAGAGTTTGCCGAATCTCGTCCGAGCCGAACCAGTCCGCGCTGAACCGCAGCGCGAGTTCGGAGTCGAAGCGGCGGCAGGAGAAGATGTTCAGATAGGCGCGCCCGAGTTTCTCGCTGAAATGCCCTACGATGCTGGAGGTCTCGATCAACTGCACCAAGGTGTAGCCGGAGGTGACCGGATCGTCGTGGCCGAAGTGCTCGATTAGCGGCTCGCCGAAGGGCTTCATCTCGATCAGCTTGACCAATTCTCGAGCGTACCCCCTGATGGCCTCGGCGTCGCTGATCCCCTCCGGGGCGCAGCCACCCAGGTCCAGGATCAGTTCCATCCCGAAGGTCATCGGGCCGGCGCTGTCGTGCCGCCATCGGCGCGCCATCAACGCTCCCCGAATTCATAAGCGACGAATGTCTGTGTGTCGAGTGTCCGCAACCTCGGCTCGCTGTAGCGCCCCAGAATTCGCAGCGAGGACGCGAGCACGGCCTTCTCGTCGACATTGAACGCGCAGTAGTCCATGAGCGCGATGCCACCGGCGTCGCGCTGCGGGGCGGACATGGCCTCCAGCATGGCTGCGAAGCCGCCGCGCAGGTCGGGCCGGACACCGATGAAACCGATGTACCACAGCGTGCGGGCCGCAAAGTGCGCCGGATAGATCCGTCGGAAATAGGCGGGCGAGATCAGCGGCCACGCTTCCAAGTCGTTCGTCGACACACCGAGCCCGACGATGGTGTTGTCATCGTCGGTCAGTAGGTACTTGACGATCCGCTCATCACCCATGACGTCGATGAACTCGTCACGGCGCATGAGATGGCGCTGCGCCGCCATTGCATTGATCTCGGTGAACGTTTCACGATAGAAGGTCCACGCCTCGTCGAGGGCGGGCGTCGGACCTATTTCAGGCGCCTCGATGATCTTCACAGTCTGCTTCCGCCGAGAGCTTGGACAGAAGTGCCTTCTGCCCGTTGAGGTTTGGGGTTGAACGCTATCGGCGGCCGGCTCCGCGACAAAGAGCCAATATCGTCGAACTGCGCTGGGCCAACCTGCGGCGTGTGGATACCCCCGCGCTCTGCACATCAGTTGCCCGCGCGGCCGCAGCCCACCGTGAAATCGCCGCTACACGTGGCAGTCCCGGTTTCGCTGCGCGGTTGCCTGTTCCTCTCCAGCGCGGTGCGCAGCAAGTCGAGCGCGTGGTCGACGTCGGTTGTGGCGATGGCCCCGTATCCGACGATGAGGCCGTCGGGACCGTCGCTCATGCGATACCGGGATATCGGAAAGATGCCGACGCCGTCCGTTCGCGCGCGGGCGGCGACGGCAGCCGCGTCGACGCCGGGCTGGGTCCACGCCGATACGTGTAGGCCCACCGCCGACGGAATAACGGTCAGCAAGTCGGCGAAGCGTGTGCTCAACAGTTCGACTATCCGCTCATGGCGGGCCTGGTACTCCCGGCGCATCCGCCGGATGTGTTTGGCCAGCATGCCTTCTTCGATGAAGCCGAGAAGAGCGACCTGAGCAGGCTGCGGCGAATGCCAGTCGGTCACGTACTTCGCGGCGCGCAGTGCCGCGAACAGCGGCGCGGGAGCGGCGACGAAACCGATCCGGAGCACCGGAAGCATGACCTTGGAGAACGTTCCCACGTAGATAACCCGGCCTGCGGTGTCGATGCTGTGCAGCGTCTCGAGCGGACGACCACCATAGCGGAACTCGGTGTCGTAATCGTCCTCGATCACCACTACGTCGCGACTACTCGCCCAGTCCAGCAGCGCCCGCCTGCGCCGGCTCGACATCGGCACGCCGAGCGGGAACTGATGCGATGGGGTGACACACACGATCCGCGTGCGATCGGGAAGCAGATCGACCCGCAAGCCCTCCGAGTCCACGTCGACTCCCACGACGTCTGCCCCGAGGCTGCGAAACAGTTCCCGCACAAGCGGATAGCACGGGTTTTCGATGACCACACGGTCGCCCGGCCGTAGCAGCACCCGTCCCACCAGGTCCAGCGCCTGCTGGATGCCCTGCGTGATGATGATCTCGTCCGCGGTCACCTGAACTGCCCGCGAGACCCCGATGTGGCGGGCGATGGCCGCCCGTAGCGCGGGGAGACCCGCCGGGTCGATGGGCATTCCGGTGCCGATCGACGACCTCCGGAACGCCTGCGAGGTCAACCGCCGCCATGCCTCGTAAGGAAACAACCGCACGTCCGGAATGCCCGGCCGTAGGTCGTACGGCGGTGTGTCGGTGAAGAAGCCGGGCGCGGGCACCCTGATATCCGCCCACAACGGCTGCGGGTGGACCACCGCAGCCGATGTCGCGTCCGCCGGGTGATGCCGCTGCCGCGCGACCGTCGCGCGTACGAAAATGCCTGCGCCGACCCGACTCTCGGCGAGCCCCTCGGCGACCAGTCGGTCGTAGGCACCGGTCACGGTATTGCGCGACACCGCCAGCCTCCGCGCCAGTTCCCGGGAAGGCGGCAACCGCCGACCCGGGATCAGCCGCCCGTCCAGCACGGCGGCCTTGATCTGCCGGTATATCTGCCCGCCGAGATCTCCTCGGCCGGCGAGGGTTACGTGCACATCCACGGTCAGCCTCGACAGCGGGGCAGCGACCGAAAACGAGCAGGGCCGGTAGCCCGCCGAAGCCGCTCGGCGTCGCGTGGTGGCATCGAGGGAGGCGCGATCACGGGTGAATCCAGCCGAGCATGCCTGAGACTAATCAGGCACGCGTGGGCGACGCAACTTCGCCGCTATACCCGGCAGTGCCGATGCGAAATCGATGATTCCTGACGCTAGGAGCGGTGCGATCGCCTGCCCGTCACCATCGGTGATCGCGGAGTCGACCCAGGTCCATGGGAGATCGCGGGCACCAGATACGGGGCGACGCTGCCCAACTTCTCACAGGTTTCCTCGAATTCCCGGTCCGGCCGCGACTGAGCAACGATGCCGGCGCCTGCTCGCACCCACGCCGCGTCCGCGTCCTGGTACACCGCCCGCAACACCAGGGCCGCCTCCAGTGAGCCGCTTTCCGAAAGTGTCACTACCGCACCGGAATACAGTCCGCGGGCGGCGTCATGGCGGAACACGGCGTCGACAGCCGCCCGTTTGGGGATGCCGGACGCGGTGACCGCCGGGAACAACGCGTCCAGCGCATCCCACCGGGTCCGGTGCCGGGCGAGCCTGCCGCGCACCGTGGAGGCCAGATGCTGGACGCTGCCGCGCTCGCGAACCGCCATGAAGTCGGCCACCGTCGTGGTACCCGGTTCGGCGATGGAAGCGATCTCGGCGAACGACGTCTTCACCGAGACGGCGTGTTCCACGATCTCCTTCGGGTCCGATTCCAGGTCATTGCGGGCGGCCAGATCTGCCGCGACGCCCTGCCCCAGCGCCCGGGTGCCCGCCAGCGGTTCGGTGGTGACGACACCCTCGTCGTCGACCGACACCACCAGCTCCGGGCTGAATCCCGCTGCGGCCAGACCACCGAGCCGCAGCAGGAACGACCGGGCCGGTGTGTTGTGTGCCCGGCCCAGACGGTAACTGGCAGGCAGGTCGACCCGGAAGGGCAACTCGACCCGGCGAGACAGGATCACCTTCTGATAGTCACCCGCAGCGATCTCCGCGACGGCCGCCGCCACACGTGCACGGTAGCCGCAGGTATCGGCGCGCACGTCGACCGGATGCGGTGTCGGCAGTGGCTCGGCCGGTGACAGGAGCAGTTGCTCGATCACCTCGACTTCGGCAGCGGTCGCGCCATCGACGCCGACCCCCGATTCGGTGACTGTCACCTCGATTCGCGGAATGATCACGTGCGCCAAATCGGCTCTCTCGGTGAGGTGCCGTTGCGCGCCGAGCGCATCGGCACAGAACTCGAAGGCGATCCAGCCATAGGCGGTACCCGAGGCTCCCGGGCCGCAGGTCACCCGCAGCGAGTCGAGCGCCCGCTCCAGCGCGTCCACAGGTCTGCCGGTCCAGCGTTCGCGAGCAGACCCTGCCGAGGTGCTCACCCGCAGCTCGTCGGTGTCCAGTTCGACCCGGCCGAGCGGGGCGGCTGCGAACACCCATCGGCCGGGCCGCTCATAGACGATGTAGTCACTGAAATGGCCGGAGCAGGCCAGCCGCGAGACCGCGGTCGCGGGATCGACGGCGCTTGTCAGTCGGACGGATTCCGGGGTGGTCACGTGGTCCTCCAAGATCAGGTATTCGGGTCCGCGCCGAGCATGCGGTCGACGAGTTCGCGGACATTCGCCAGCGATGTCAGCGAAGCGACCTCGGTGTCTGGAATTGTTATCCGGTAGCGCTGCTCGATACGGGTCGCGAGCTCGAGTTCGAGCAGCGAGTCGACGTTCCATTCGTCGGTGAAGTTTGTGTGGTCACTGATTTCGGCCGCAGGCACTTCCAGCACGCGCGCCACCAATTGCCGTAGGTCCTCCGGGTCCACCCGCTCGGGAATATTCCTTGTCATCGTTCCTCCGGGTCGAGTTCGCTGTTTCCGACGCTGCGCGCGACCGAGGCGGATGCGGCGTGCGGTGCGCGCAGGTGTACGGTCACGGCCTCGCCGCCGTGCTGACCGCCACAGGTGGCGTACACCGGGTTCCGGTCGCCGCCGTCCAACTGCGCCACCGCCGCCACGCACTGGAGCACTCCGAGCGCACCCGAGCACTCTCCGAGCCGTCGGGTCAGATCCAGGATGCGGATCGACGAGCCGAACTCCGTCGACACATCCGCCGGTGTGAGCCACAATCGCGGCGGTCGGGCCACCGTGCGGATCGCGTCGATCACCTGGTCCACACTGTCGCTGTGGCAATCAGCGCCGATCAGTGCCCGGACGATTGCCTGTCGATTCGCCGCGTGCGCATCCGACTCCAGGATTACCGCCGCGGCTCCGTCGAACACCCGCCGACCGGGTCCGAGCAAGCTGCGCACCGGTCCGGTGTCCGGTTCGACACCGACGACGATCGCAGCGTCGGCCCGGCCGGCCCCGATGAGCGTGGCGGCCCACAACAGCGCGTCCAACCCGCTGGTCCGCCCGCTGCACAGGGTGATGTTCGGTCCGCGCAGCCCGTGCCGGATCGCGATCCACCCCGCGATGGCGTTGGACGACACGTGCGGCAGACCCAGTGGACTGAGCGCGGCCGTGGATTGCTCGGCGATCCGGTCGGTGAACTCGCAGACGCTGTCGAGATTGCCGAAGTTGGAGCTGACGACGGTGGCTGTCGTCGAGTGCTCGCCACCGGTCGAGTCGGTGGCCAGGCCGGCGTCGGCGAGCGCCTGCTCGACCGCGCACAGTGCCAGTCGCGACGCACGGTCCTTGTGTCGCATGTGCCGTCCCGTGAGATCGGGTGACGGCCCGACTCCCGGCTCGACCGGAGCTGTCGACAGCAGATCGGCAGCGGCCCGCAGGCCCGGGCCGGCTAGGCCGACGCCGGTGACCACCGTCGCCCGGCCCGTCACCGTGTCCCCTTCCCGATGACGGCGACCGCATTGATGCCACCGAAACCGAACGCGTCGATCTGCGCCACGGCCAGGTCCGCCCGCACGACGTCGCGAGCCAGGTGCAGCCCGCCCGCCTCGGCGATCGGATCGGTGAGACCCAGAATCGGCGGCACCGATCCGCGGCGCATGGCGACGGCCGCGACGATCAGACTCAACAACCCGGACCCGCCGAGCGTATGGCCGGTCATCGACTTGATCGCCGTCATTACCGGTGGCGCGGCGGAATCCCCGAACACGTCGGTCAAAACAGACGCCTCGACGGCGTCGTTGAGTTGCGTTCCGCTTCCGTGCAACATCACCAGGTCGACGTCGGCGGCGTCGATGCCGGCCCGTTCGTGCGCGTCGGCGATGACCTCGCGGATACTCTCCCGGTCCGGCGCCGTGGCATGGCGGGCGTCGCAGTTCATGCCGACACCGAGCAGGCCCACGTGTCGTGCGGTGGCGGCCCCGGCCCGGCTCACGACGGCGGCCACGGCGCCTTCGCCCATGATCATGCCCGCGCGCGCGACGTCGAACGGACGCAGCGCCTGCGGCGTCCTGGTCTGAACGCGATCGATGGTCCCGAATGCGCTCTCGGTGATCGAGTCGGTGCCCGCGACCACCACGGTCTCGGCGAGGCCCAGTTCGATCATGTCGGTCGCCATGCCCAGCGCATACAGCGACGCAGCACAGGCACAGGCGACGGTGTGCACCCGCCCGACCTGGGGAAGGTCCCGCAACGCAGCCGAGAAGTCGAGGCGATCGGGATCGAGTCCCTCCCCGGTCTTTCCGCCGATTTCTCGCCACCAGAGTTCGGCGGACCGCTGTTCCCGCAGGGTGGTTCCGACCACCACCGGATACCGCTCGGTAGTTCCCTCCAGGCCCGCATCGGTCAGCGCCGCCTCGATCACGGTGCGAAGCCACTCGGTGGCGCGAAACGGCCGGTCGCCGTCTGCGGTCCGATCGTCGACCTCATACGCGTGGCACGTCCGGTATTTCGCCGCGTCGAACGCGCGTAGCTTCGAGATTCCGCTCCGCTGTGCGCACAGTGACTCGAAGATCGCATCGGGCGTCTCCCCGATGGACGCGACAGCTGCCATCCCGGTGACATCCCACGACATCAGTGCGCTCCGATCGCCCGAAGCTGGTTTCGCGCGAGCTTGCCGGTCCAGGTCGTCGGCAGGGCATCGACCAACTCGATGCGGCTGGGGCGCTTCAACGACGCGAGCTCGGCACGCAGACAGGCGATGACAGCGCGACGAACGGCACTGGACTCCCGGTCACCCTCAACGACGACGAAAAGCACTGCCTGCTGCAGCCCGTGGTCGTCCGCCACCCCTACCACGGCGCAATCGCGCACCCCTACGACAGCACGGACGACACCCTCGATCTCGGCAGGCGCCACCTTGTAGCCGCCGAGATTCAGAAAGTCGTCGGCGCGGCCGACGTAGTAGATCGGGCCGCCGCGGGTGCGCCGGACAATGTCGCCGGTGTACGCGCCGCCGTCGGCGAAGGTTTCCCGAGTCGCTTCCGGTCGGTCGAGATAGCCGGCCGCGACGGACGGACCCGCGACGTGCAGGCGGCCCTGCACTTCGTCACCGTCGAGAATCCTGCCGTCCTGGTCGCGCACCGTGGCCCGTACCCCGGGCACGGGCCTGCCGATGGTGCCGGGACCCGGTTCGGCGGGATTCGTTGCCAGCAGGATGTACAGCGCTTCGGTCGTCCCGAGACTATTCACCAGCGGAACCCCAAGTCGCCGCATCACCCGTTCGCTCAGGTCTGCCGGCAGCGCTTCCCCCGCGGAAACCGCCAAACGCAGCCTGCTGCCACGGTCGTCGAATGATTCGGCCAGAGCCGCGTAGAGGCGCGGCACCGAGAACAACACGGTCGGACGGTGGCGGCGCAGCGCCGCGGCGACGAACTGGGCGTCCACCCCGCCGTTGAGCAGCACGGTCGTCGCACCCGCGTGCAGCGGCAGCAACAGGGAATTGCCGAACCCGTACGCGAACGAGAGTTTGGCCGTCGAGAGCACAATATCGCCGGGTGCCAGCGCGGCTATCCGCCCGAACCCGGACGGCACCCACTGCAGCGCGCTCGCCCGATGCGCCACGCCCTTCGGCACGCCGGTGCTGCCGGAGGTGTACTGCACCAAGGCTTCTTGATCGGGCAGCCACTGCTGCTGGGGCGGCGGCGTGGCCGCCTCACCGGAACGCCGTTGCCGCAGTATCAACTCGCGGACGTGGTTCCGGAACTGGCCGATGTCCGGGAGCGCCGCGGCAAGTCTGCTCAGGCGCGTCCCGGATACATCGACGTATCCGAACTTCACCCCGCTGTCGGCCGCGATAAACCCGATCTCCTTGTCCGACAGCGCCGGATTCACCGGCACCGCCGCGCAGCCGTGCCACCACAGCCCGAGCACAGCCACCACCGTGGCGACCGAGTCGTCCGCCAACACCATGGCCCGGCTGCCCGGCGCGACTCCGTTGCCGGAGAGCAGATCCGCGAATGCGCCTGCAGCGCGGTACAATTCGGTGTAGCCGATCTCGCCGAGCTCGGAATCAATATAGGCGGGCGCGTCTTTTCTGGGCGAGTCGAGGTGTCGTCCGACGAAGAATTCGACGAGGTTCACCGATGCACCCCACCCGAGCTGTCGACGACCGCCAATGCGTCGCCGAGCGAATCGAGCCGTGCGATCGAACCATCCGAAAGCGTCACCGAGAATTCGCGTTCGATTCGGGCTAGTATTTCGGTCTTTTCCAGCGAAGACGCGCCCAGATCCTCGTAGAAATGCGCCCGTATATCGACACCGTCTACGTCCATCTCGAGCACTTCGGCGGTAATGGCGCGAAGCCGGTCACAATTGCTGCCACTGCCGCCGTGCCGTTCTTCGGATCCGGCCATATTCATATCCTGACACTGCTCTTTCCGCCATTGACGAGGCACCCGAAATGCGGTCGCGCACCGGGTCGAACGAAATTGCTTCGGCGGCGTTGGATAAGATTCCGTCCACCCGATCCGCTATTTCTTTCCTCGTACGGTTGCACCATATATTTCCGAACCTCTAAGGAAAAGTGCCAATATCAGCGAACCGCAGTGGTCCGGTTGCGGGCAGAATGAGCGGGGGGCTCGACCGGCCGCTGTATGGACCCGCCTTTGTTCCCGGCGTCGGTGTGCGGTGCGGACGCTCGGCGGTTCAGCGGAAGCGATGCACCATGGTCACGCTCGTCGTACCGGCCCGGTTGACCACATGCGAGCCCGGGACGATGTCGAAACCGAGTCGCTCGTACAGTCGCAGCGCCGGATTGGATTGCCGCACACTGAGACTCACCGTGTCGTAGCGCTGCCGCGCATCCGCCAGCAGACGGCGCAGCAGAGTGGTGCCGAGCCCGCTGCCGCGCAGCTGTGGCGCCACTCCGATCGCGAGTTCGGGTGTCGCGTCGTCGACGTATCCGTAGCCGGGGTTGTCGGCGGGAAACAGTCGCAGCCAGGCGGCACCCGCGCCGCCGGTCGGACCGCCGACGACCCCGAGATCCCCCGGGCGGCCCCAGCCCTCGACGTAGCGCGCGAGTTCGGGCACCGAGCGCAGTTCGTCCGAAGTCATGTTCTGTTCGGCCGCGTGAGAGGCTTCGAACAGCATCGCCCACAGCAGGGGCTCGTCGGCAGGTGTGGCGGTGGCGACCGAATGGGGCATGCCGCGCGACTTTACGGCCTTCGACCCCGACGGATCCTCCCATTTTCCGGTGCGCCTGGTGCGGTGGGCCGCTGCCGCTTCCCCGGAGCTGGCCGGGTCCGCGTACCGCCCGCACCGCTAGGCTCGTAGCGCAGACAGGGTCGACTCAGGAGGCGGTCATCGAGGAACAGGCGCGCGTCATCGGCAGCATTCTGCCCGCGGGAGTGGCCGCGGCGGAGCTGTTGCGGTATCCGGAGGATCTGAAACCGCATCCCGGTGAGGAACATCTGATCGCGCAATCGGTCGAGAAGCGGCGGCGCGATTTCATCGGCGCCCGGCACTGTGCGCGGCTGGCGCTGGCCCAGCTCGGTGAGCCGCCGGCGGCGATCGGCAAGGGCGAGCGCGGGATGCCGCTGTTTCCGCGCGGGGTCGTCGGCAGCCTCACCCACTGTGACGGGTACCGAGCGGCGGTGCTGGCGCATCGGCTGCGCTGGCGGTCGGTGGGCATCGACGCCGAACCGCACGACACGCTGCCCGAGGGGGTGCTGGACTCGGTGAGCCTGCCCGCCGAACGGGACTGGCTGCGCGGCGCGATCCCCGCGACCGGACTGCATATGGACCGGCTGCTGTTCTGCGCGAAGGAGGCCACCTACAAGGCGTGGTTCCCGCTCACCCAGCGCTGGCTCGGCTTCGAGGACGCCCACATCACCTTCACCGTCGACGACACCGGCACCGCGGGCACCTTCCACAGTGCGCTGCTGGTTCCCGGGCAGACTCTCGACGGCGGTGCGCCACTGACCGCGTTCGACGGCCGCTGGACGGTCGCCGAGGGGCTGATCCTGACCGCGATCGTGGCCGGCTGATGGCCGAACGCGAGGCGATCGTCGATCCGCTCGGCGGTCTGCTGATCATCGACAAGGACGGTGGGCAGACCAGCCACGACGTGGTCGCGCGCTGCCGGAAGATCCTGCGTACCAGGAAGATCGGCCACGCCGGCACGCTCGACCCGATGGCCACCGGCGTGCTGGTGCTCGGCGTCGAGCGCGCCACCAAACTGCTGGGCCTGCTGAGCCTGACCACCAAGTCATATACCGCGACGATTCGCCTCGGCCAGGCCACCGTCACCGACGATGCCGAGGGTGAGGTGCTGGCCACCATCCCCGCCGGCCATCTCGCCCACGCCGATATCGCCGCGGCCGTCGCCGCGCTCACCGGTGATATCCAGCAGGTGCCCTCGACGGTGAGCGCGATCAAGGTCAACGGTGAGCGGGCGTACGCGCGCGCCCGGGCGGGCGAACAGGTGGAACTGGCGGCCCGGCCGGTCACGGTCTCCCGGTTCGACATTCTGGGCCGGCGTGATATCGACACCGGCGCAACGACATTCGTCGATCTGGACGTCGAGGTCGACTGTTCCTCGGGCACCTACATCCGGGCGCTGGCCCGCGATCTCGGCACCGCCCTGGGGGTCGGCGGACATCTGACCGCGTTGCGCCGCACCCGGGTCGGCCCGTTCACTCTCGAACACGCTCGCACCCTGGAGCAGCTCGCCGACGAGCCGAGCCTGAATCTCGACGTCGATGCCGCTGTGCGCCTTGCCTTTCCGCATCGGGAGATCGACGCCGAACAGGCCGAATCGCTGCGCGACGGACGCTGGCTGGACCCGGTGGGCCTGCGCGGGGTGCACGCGGCCACGACCACCGACGGCCGGACCATCGCCTTGCTCGAGGAGAAGGGCAAGCGCTCCTCGCCCGTCTTCGTGGTGCGCCCGCGCGGGCTCATCGACTGAGCGCGGGCCTACCCCTCGCCGATCTGCTCCCGGAGCCGATCGACCGCGTCGCGCATATGCCCGACGAGCAGTTCGTGCACATCGCGCGGCGGGCCGGCGGCGATGGCCTCGCGCAGCGCCACATGTTCGCGGACCTGCTCACCGAGGTCGGTGTAGGTCGTCTGCAGGGCGCCCAGGCACATCCGGGTCTCGATCAGCAGTGTCCGCGCGGCCCGCACCAGCCGCGGGCTGTCGGCGCTGGTGACCAGCGCCTGATGGAATTCGTGGTCGGCATCGGTGACGCCGGTGGCATCGCCGCGTTCGGCACAGGCCTGCATATCGGCGACGCTGGATTGCAAGGCCTCGTAGGCGATCTCGCGGCGGCCGTCCAGGATCAGGTCCAGCGCACCGCCCTCGATCGCGGTGCGGGCGCGGTAGATGTCGACGACGTCGGCCAGGCTGAGTTCGATGACGAAGATGCCGCGATGCCGCACGCTGTGCAGCAGCCCTTCGGAAACCAAGCGCTGCATGGCCTCCCGGACGGGTCCGCGCGAGACGTCGAATTGCGCGGCCAGTTCGGCCTCCACCAGCTGGGTCCCCGGCGCCAGCGTGCCGCGCACGATCGCCGCGCGCAGCCGGTCGGCGATCATCTCCGCCGTGGACTGCCGATTCACGGGTTCGAACTCAATCACCGACATGAATCGGCCTTTCCGAGAAGAGCGTTCCGAGCCCCGGTCCGGACGCAGGCGTGTGGGCGGGCAGTCCCGCCAGTCGCAGCCCGTGCCAGACGGTGACCTGGTTCGCGGTGAGCACCGGCTTGCCGAGCGCTGATTCCAGCTCCGGAAGCAGTTGTATCGTATGCATCGCGGTATCGGGAATCAGCAGCGCCTCGGCGTCGGGATGGTCGTTCGCCGCCGCCAGGTCCAGCACCTGCGACGGTGTCAGCGTCCCCACTTCGGCGGCCGTGTCGATTCCGGCGCTCGACATCGAGACCACCCGGATGCCGGCGGCGTCGAGGAAGTCCACGAAGAGGGCGGCGACCTCGTCCGGATAGCTCGCGCACACGGCGACGCGGCCGGCGGCTATCGCCCGCACCGCCTCCACGAACGCGAAACTGGTGCTCGATGCGGGGACGCCGCAGATCCGGGAGAGCTCGTCCGCCTGTTCGCGCGCACCCTGCGGCCCGTAGACGAAGCTGCCCGAGGTGCAGGCCCACACCACGGCCAGGGGATCGAAGGGCGCCAGCAGATCCGCGCCCCGGCCCAACTTGTCCGGACTGCCCAGCTCGAGCAGTTCGGGCACCGCGTGCAGGTCGGTGCCGTAGATGTGCGCGACACGAAGTTCGACGCCGAGATGCGCTGCTGCCCAGGGATATTCGTCCTCGGCGGCGTGATCGGGATAGATGAATCCGACGGTCGGTGTCCGTTCCACAGCGCCTCCTAGAAAACGTTCTGCAGCCACTTGCCAGGGCCCATCATCGGCAGTTTCATCCGTCCGAGACAGGCCCACATGGTCAGTTGGTTGGCGGTCAGGACCGGTTTGCCGAGCAGCTGTTCCAGCGGTTCGACCAGGTCGTAGGTAGGAAGGTTGGTGCAGCTGACGAAGATGGCCTGCGCGGCGGGATCGTCGGCGGCCATGATGCGTTCGGCGATCGTGCGATAGCTGACCTTCCAGATGCCGCCGCCGAGTCCCAGATGATCCGATCGCAGGACCTCGCAACCGGCCTCGTGCAGGAACTCGTGCAGCTTCGTGGTCAGAATCTCGTCGTAGGGCGTGATGACCGACATCTTGGACAACTGCAGTTTGTGCACGGCCTCGATCAGTGCGCCGGAGGTGGTGATCGCGTCGCGGGCGCCGGCCCGGCAGATGGTGTCGCGCAGCGCTCGCTCGTAGGCCAGCCCCTTGATGAAGCTGCCCGAGGTGCACAGATAGGCGATCACCTCGGGTTCCACGTGCAGGACATTGCGCGTCGCCGCGGTGAGATGTGCTGCGTCGGAGACCAATTCGGCCATCTCGAGCGAGACCGGCACCGGCTCGTACGGCGTGCGCGCCAGATGCAGGCTCACTTCCAGGGGAGCCCACCGCCACAGTTCGCGCTCGAGCGCCAGATCGAACGGCGCGATGATCCCGATGCCCCGTTGCGCGACAGGCCCGTCCAGCTCGGGAAAATTCAGTTCCACGAGGGCCCCTCTCGCGTCCGGGCGACAATCCTCCGCGCACAATCGGATTGTTGACAAGCATACGATGGGTTTTTAGCCTGTCAATATGAACGCGGGCCCAGTTGTCACCGTCCTGCACGACGGCGTCGAGCCCGACGCGGAATTCATGCGTCCGGTGTTGGAGCAGGCGACCGTCCGCTTCGCCGACGGGGCGTCGCTCGCGGACGCGCTGCCCGGCGCCGAGGCGCTGTTCGTCTACGACTTCCGCAGCACCGCCCTGCCCGGCGCCTGGGATCGCGCCGATCGGATGCGGTGGGTGCATGTGGGGGGCACGGGTGTCGACGCCGTGATGTTCGACACACTGATCGACAGCGACGTACAGGTCACCAACACTCGCGGCCTGTTCGACGAGCCCATCGCGGAATACGTTCTCGCCCAGGTGCTCGCCTTCGCCAAGGATCTGCCCGAATCGCTGCGGCTGCAGCAGCGTCACCAGTGGCGCCACCGCGAATCCGAGCGGGTGGCGGGAGCCGCGGTGCTGGTGGTCGGCACCGGCTCGATCGGACGCGCGATCGCCCGCCTGCTGCGCGCGGCCGGGATGCGGGTGCGCGGGCTGGGGCGGACCGCGCGCATCGGCGATCCCGATTTCGGCACGGTGGCAACCGATTTGCACGCCGAACTGCCCGGGGCGGATTACGTGGTCTGCGTGACGCCGCTCACCCCGCAGACCCGGCACATGTTCGACGCGAGCGCCTTCGCGGCGATGAAGCCGCATGCGCGTTTCATCAATGTCGGGCGTGGGGAATCCGTGGTCACCGACGATCTGGTCGCGGCGCTGCGCGGCGGCGTGCTCGCCGGTGCGGCGCTGGACGTGGTCGATCCGGAACCGCTGCCGGCCGGCCACCCGCTGTGGGATCTGCCGAATGTCGTTGTCACCCCGCACAACAGCGGCGACTTCATCGGCTGGCGGGCGGAGATCGTCGCCGCGTTCACCGAGAATTTCGAGCGGTGGGCAAGCGGTCAGCCCTTACACAATGTGGTCGACAAGAAGCTGGGTTACGTGCCCAGCTGAAGGGAGTCACGATGGCCCACCCCGATACAGGGACCGACCCCGCGGCGATGACCGCGGCCGAGTTGGCCGCCGCCTATTCGGCCGGGGCCTTGTCTCCTGTCGAGGCCACGCAGGCCGCGCTGGACGCGATCGCGGCCCGCGACGACGTCCTCGACGCGTTCTGCCTGGTCGACCCGGAGCGGGCGATGGTGCAGGCCAAGGAGTCCGAGGCGCGCTGGCAGGGTGGTCGTGCGCAGGGCCTGCTCGACGGCGTGCCGATCTCGATCAAGGACATCTTCCTCACCGAGGGGTGGCCGACGCTGCGCGGCTCGACCTCGATCCGGCCGGATGTGCCGTGGCCGGTCGACAGCCCGGCCACCGCCCGGCTGCGTGAGGACGGACTCGTGTTCCTGGGTAAGACCACCACGCCGGAGCTGGCGTGGAAGGCCACCACCGACAGCGCGCTGACGGGAATCACCCGTAATCCGGTCGACCCGGACAAGACGTCCGGCGGTTCCTCCGGCGGTTCGGCGGTGGCGGTCGCGGCCGGTATGGGACCAGTGTCGATCGGGACCGACGGCGGTGGCAGCATCCGGATTCCGGCCTCGTTCTGCGGGGTGGTGGGATTCAAGCCCACGCACGGCCGCGTCCCGCTGTACCCGGCCAGCCCGTTCGGGCCGCTGGCACACGCCGGGCCCATCGCCCGCACCGTCGAGGACGTGGCGCTGCTGATGGACATCCTGTCGCTGCCCGATCACCGCGATCCGACCGCGGGTGCGCCGCCGCTGCTGACCTTCCGCGGCGAACTGCAGCGCGAGGTGCGCGGTGCGACGGTCGGCTTTTCGGCGAATCTCGGTTTCGCGCAGGTCGATCCGGAGGTCGCGGCGGTCGTCGCGGCGGCGGTGCGGGCGCTCGACGAGGCCGGCCTACGGGTGGTCGAGGCCGATCCCGGATTCGCCGATCCGCGCCCGGCGTTCGAAACGATGTGGGCGGCCGGGGCGGCGGCCATGCTCTCGACCTTCCCCGAGGGCACCCGGGAGCGGGTCGACCCCGGCCTGGGCGCCATGTGGGACCGCGGCCGCACGCTGAGCGCGGTCGACTACATCGAGGCGCGTGCGGTGGCGGCGGAGATCGGCATCGTGATGGGGGCCTTCCATACCGCTTACGACGTCCTCGTCACGCCGACCATGCCGATCACCGCCTTCGACGCGGGATACGATGTGCCGCCGGGTAGTTCGATGGACAGCTGGCCGCAGTGGACCCCGTTCACCTATCCGTTCAATCTCACCCAGCAGCCGGCGATCACCATTCCCGCCGGGCGGACCGCGGCGGGAATGCCGGTGGGACTGCAGATCGTCGGGCCGCGCCACTCCGACGATTTCGTGCTCGCGGTGGCCCGCTTCGCCGAGGCGGTGCTGAGCTGAAATGCGACGCGGCCCGGACCTGTTCGGACCGGGCCGCTCAGTCGCACCTGCGACGTGTCGTTACTCCGAAGACCGTGTGAAGGACAGTGTTTCGCCTTCCACGCCGCGCAGCCACAGCGCGTTGCACGCGGTGGCCAGCTCCGGCAGTCCTTCCTCGATGGTCGCGAACACATTGCCCGGGACCCAGCCCATATCGCCGTTGATCAGCAGGTTGTTGCGGTCGTAGAACATTGCCAGATCGGTGGCGCCCTGCGCGTCGTGCGCGGCCGAGCCCGGTTCGTAGCCGTAGGCGGGATTGCCGATCTCCCACGGTTCGAAGTCGAACAGGCAGACGTCACCGGGAATCGGTGTGACGGTGGGGTTTTCGCGATGCGGCGCGGCGGTGATGCGCGGCACGAGGGTGTACACCTCGTTGCGGGCGTATTTGGCGTGGAACGCGTCGCCCTCCTGCGGCAGTGCGTCCCACACCGCCGCGCAGGTGTGCGGGGCCAGCTCGTCCAGCAATCGCGCGCGAGCCCGCACGCCGGCCTTGGTGAGGGTGATGGTGAGGTACCGGGCCATCGAGATCTCCTGTTCCGCTCGGGGCGTGGGTATCGCTACAGCTCGTCCAGGACGCCGGTCCACAGCGCCAGCGCCTCGTCGACCTGTTCCGCGGTCACGATCAGGGGCGGGATCATTCGCACGACGTTGCTGTAGGCCCCGCAGGTCAGCAGGAGCAGGCCGCGCTCGGCGGCCAGCCGCTGGGCCGTCGCGGCCGTGGCGGTGTCGGGTTCGCCTGCCGCCGTGGTGAATTCGCTGCCCACGAGCAGGCCCAGGCCGCGCACATCGCCGATCGCCTTGGTGGCGCAGGCCCGGGTGCCGGCCAGCAATTGGTCCCCGCGGGCGGCGGCGTTGTCCACCAGCCCCTCGGATTCGATGACGTCGATGGTGGCGACCGCGGCCGCGCAGGCCACGGCATTGGCGCCGTAGGTGCCGCCTTGAGATCCCGGCCAGGCCTTGGCCATCAGCTCCTGTGGCGCGGCGATTCCCGACAGCGGAAAACCGCTGGCCAACCCCTTGGCTATGGTGATGACGTCGGGCTGTACGTCGAAATGCTGGTGCCCGAAGAACTTTCCGGTGCGGCCGAACCCGGTCTGGATCTCGTCGAAGATCAACAGGATGCCGTGCCGGTCGGCGCGCTCGCGCAGGCCCTGGAAGAACCGGGTGTTGCCCGGGATGTAGCCGCCCTCGCCGAGCACGGGTTCGACGATGAAGGCGGCCGTCTCGGCCGGGGCGGTGAGCGTGGTGAGGATGTAGTCGAGCTCGCGCAAGGCGAAATCGGTCGCCTCCTCCTCCGACCAGCCGTAGCGGTAGGCGGTGGGGAACGGCGCCACGTGCACACCACCCATGAGCGGGCTGAAACCGGCCGAGAAGCGGGTTCCGGAGGTGGTCATGGTCGCGGCGGCGACCGTGCGGCCGTGGAAGCCGCCGTGGAACACCACCACATTGGGGCGGCCGGTGGCCTGCCGGGCCAGCCGCAGCGCGGCCTCCACGGCCTCGCTGCCGGAGTTGGCGAAGAACACCGAATCCAGGTGGGCGGGAAGCACATCGGCGAGCCGTTCGGTCAGCCGCAGCAGCGGCCGGTGCATGACCGTCGTGTACTGGCCGTGGATGAGGCTGCCGACCTGTTCACGCGCGGCCTCGACCACCCGCGGATGACAGTGCCCGGTGCTGGTGACGCCGATCCCGGCGGTGAAGTCGAGGTACCGGCGACCGTCGGTGCCGTACAGGTAGCAGCCCTCGCCGTGATCGACGGTGACCGGCGTGGCCTGCCGGAGAACGGGGGAAAGTGCAGTCATGGTGATCCGCCTCCCGGGCGACGGGAAATCCGCGCCGGTGACGGCCGGATTCTTATTGTCGGATTGTTGACAATGTGTATAACATGGCCGCGACGGTGACGGCAACGACTGCGCCGAACCGACCTGCTGTTCCGAGAAGAGGAGCGAGCGATGACGTATACCGTTGCGGATCCGGATGCCGCGACGCGCGCGGCGATCGACAGCGTCCCGACCGGCCTGTTCATCGGCGGGCGCCGGCGCGAGGCCGCTACCCGGCTGGACGTGGAGGACCCGGCCACCGGGCAGATCCTGACCGCCGTCGCCGATGCCGGCCCCGAGGACGGCGTCGCCGCGCTGGCCGCGGCCGCGGCGGCCCAGGACGCGTGGGCCGAGGTGCCCGCGCGGACCCGGTCGGAGATCCTGATGCGCGCCCATCGGGCCATGCTCGACGACACCGACCGGCTCGCCCGCATCGCCACCGCCGAGATGGGCAAACCGCTGGCCGAGGCGCGCGGCGAGGTCGTGTACGCGGCGGAGTTCTTCCGCTGGTTCGCCGAGGAGGCGGTGCGGCTGGACGGCGGCTATATGCCCGCGCCGGCCGGTGGATCCCGCTTCGTGGTGGCGCGCCGGCCCGTGGGACCGAGCATCCTGATCACCCCGTGGAACTTCCCCATGGCGATGGCGACCCGCAAGATCGGCCCAGCCCTGGCCGCGGGCTGCACCTGTGTGGTCAAACCCGCCGAGCAGACCCCGCTGTGCACGCTGGCGATCGCCGAAATACTGTCCGCCGCAGGGGTTCCCGACGGCGTGGTCAATGTCGTGACCACCTCCGATCCGGCGGCGGTGACCGGTGCGATGATCGCGGATCCGCGCTCGCGCAAACTGTCGTTCACGGGATCGACCGCCGTCGGGAAGTTGCTGCTGGAACAGTGCGCGAGATCCGTGATGCGCACGTCGATGGAATTGGGCGGCAACGCCCCGCTGATCGTGTTCGACGACGCCGATCTCGATACCGCGGTGGAGGGCGCGCTCGCGGCGAAGATGCGCAATATCGGCCAGGCCTGCACCGCGGCCAACCGGATCTACCTGCAACGCGGCATCGCCGACGAATTCACCCGCCGCTTCACCGAACGCATGGCGGCCCTGCCGATGGGCCGCGGCGCCGATCCCGGCGTGGTGGTCGGACCGCTGATCGACGCCGCCGCAGTCGCGAAGGTGTCGGAACTGGTCGCCGATGCGCGCCGGCGCGGCGCCACTGTCCTGCTCGGCGGAACCGCCGCCGAAGGACCCGGATACTTCTATCCACCCACGGTGCTGACCGGTGTCCCGGACGACGCCGCGATGTTCGGCACCGAAATCTTCGGCCCTGTCGCGGGTTTGGCCGTCTTCGACACCGAGGACGAGGTGATCGAACGCGCCGACGACACGCCCTACGGTTTGGTGGCGTACGTGTTCACCGAGAATCTGCGGCGCGGATTGCGGGTGAGCGAGGCGCTCGACACCGGCATGGTGGGACTCAACCAGGGCGTGGTGTCCAATCCGGCGGCGCCGTTCGGCGGAGTGAAGGAATCGGGTCTCGGACGCGAGGGGGGCTTCACCGGCATCGACGAATTCCTGGAGACCAAATACATCGGTGTGGCACTGTGATGCCGGTGTATCGCATTGCCACCATTCCCGGCGACGGTATCGGCGTGGACGTCACGGCCGAGGCGGTCAAGGTTCTCGACGCGGTGCTGCCCGGCATCGCCTGGACCGAATTCGACTGGTCCTGTGAGCAATATCTGCGCACCGGCGCGATGATGCCCGAGGATGGTCCGCAGCAGCTGGCGGCTTTCGACGCGATTCTGCTCGGTGCCGTGGGATTTCCCGGTGTGGCCGACCATATTTCGCTGTGGGGTCTGCTGATCCCGCTGCGGCGCGCCTTCGGGCAGTATGTGAATCTGCGCCCGGTCCGGCTGCTGCCCGGCACCGAATCCGCGCTCCGCGGACGCGGCGCCGACGATCTCGACATCCTCATCGTGCGGGAGAATTCCGAGGGCGAATATTCCGCGATCGGGGGTATGCACAATCCCGGGCGGCCGGACGAATTCGTGGTTCAGGAATCGATATTCACCCGCACCGGATGTGAACGCATCATCCGATACGCGTTCGAGCAGGCGCGCCGGCGCGACCGCAGACTGTGTTCGGCCACCAAGTCCAACGGCCTCATTCATTCGATGCCGTACTGGGACAGCGTTTTCGAGCGGATCGCCGCCGAGTATCCGGACGTCGAGACGCGGCAGATGCATGTCGATGCGCTGGCCGCGGAGATCGTGCTGCATCCGGATCGGCTGGACGTGATCGTCGGCTCGAATCTGTTCGGCGACATCCTGTCCGACCTCGCCGCCGCGGTGACCGGAGGGCTCGGGCTCGCGCCCTCGGGGAATATCAACCCCGCGCGCGAGGCGCCCTCGATGTTCGAGGCGGTGCACGGCAGTGCGCCCGATATCGCGGGTATGGGCATCGCCGATCCGGTGGCGCAGATCCTCGCCGGTGCGATGATGCTCGACCACCTGGGCGAATCCGCGGCGGCCGCGGCCGTCGACCGCGCGGTCTGCGATGTGCTGGCCGCGGGGGAGGTGCTCACCCCCGATCTGGGCGGTACGGCGACCACCGCCGAACTCGGCACCGCGATCGCCGAACGCGCCGCGGCGCTGGTCACACAGTAGGGGCGGCGATACGCCGCGACTCCAGGTGCCGGGGCGAGGCGCTGCGGTGGCCGGTCAGGAGGTCAGCCAGATCGCTTCTGCCGCAGGGCTTCCCAGGTCGATGGTGTGCTCGCCGATCCGCACCGCGATGGTGCCGGCGAAATCGCGCCGCTCCACCACGGTGAT
Organism: Nocardia sp. 852002-51101_SCH5132738; assembly: GCF_001665695.1. Taxonomy (NCBI): domain Bacteria; kingdom Bacillati; phylum Actinomycetota; class Actinomycetes; order Mycobacteriales; family Nocardiaceae; genus Nocardia; species Nocardia sp. 852002-51101_SCH5132738. The sequence goes on from NZ_LZML01000035.1 coordinate 30,985, forward strand.
CACGGTGTCGAGCGCGATGCCGACGGAATCGAAATACCGCAGCATGGCGGGATCGAAATCGGAGATGCGCGCCACCCGGCCGGATTGTCCGGCCTGGAAGTCGCTGAGCTGATGGGCGGGCGGTGTGGGGACCGCACCGTCGACGGAGGGGATCGGGTCGCCGTGCGGATCGCGATCGGGATGGCCGAGTTTGGCGTCGATACGTTCCACCAGGGTCTCCGACACCGCGTGCTCGAGCACCTCGGCCTCGTCGTGCACCTCGTCCCAGCCGTAGCCGAGCTCGCTGACCAGGAACGTTTCGATCAGCCGATGGCGGCGCACCATGGCGACTGCGGCCCGGCGGCCGTTGTCGGTCAGCGTGATGGCGCCGTAGCGGGCGTGTTCGACCAGCCCCTGATCGGCGAGTTTGCGCACCGCCTCCGACACCGTCGACGCCGACACACCGATCCGCTCGGCGAGCAGTTTGGTCGACACCTTCTCCTGCGACCACTCCTGCGCACTCCAGATGACCTTCAGATAATCCTGGGCGACCGACGACAGCGAGGGGGCCACATTCGCCGCGCGCCCGGCCGCGCCCGCATCGGGAGACGCTTGTGACGCAGCGGAATCTGCCAGCTCACGCCGGGTGGCGACATCACGTTTTCCGGGCACGTATCGAGCTTAGCGGGGGCAGCGTTGCGGCCGGAGGAGGCAGCCTGCGTAGCCACGGAGGCCGCCGCGGACCCCGCGATCGAGCACAGCGGGGGCAGCGTTGCGGCCGGAGGAGGCAGCCTGCGTAGCCACGGAGGCCGCCGCGGACCCCGCGATCGAGCACAGCGGGGGCAGCGTTGCGGCCGGAGGAGGCAGCCTGCGTAGCCACGGAGGCCGCCGCGGACCCCGCGATCGAGCACAGCGGGGGCAGCGTTGCGGCCGGAGGAGGCAGCCTGCGTAACCACGGAGGCCGCCGCGGACCCCGCGATCGAGCACAGCGGGGGCCGGGCCGGCGCGGACCTGCCATCAGGTACAGCGGGACCATTGCGGCCGCAGCCCGCAAGCCCGCACAACCTCGCGCTCGCCGCGGGCGGGTGACGGTCGGGTGAACAACCGCCCCGCCGAATCCCGGTTCGTGACCGCGCTTGCGTAGGCTTCGGTGTGTGCAGAGATGGCGAAGTCTCGAGGAAATGCCACCGGACTGGGGTCGGTGTGTGCTCACCATCGGCGTGTTCGACGGTGTGCACCGCGGTCACGCCCAATTGATCAGCCGTGCGGTGAAATCCGCTGCGGTGCGCGGTGTTCCCTCGGTTCTCATGACCTTCGACCCGCATCCGATGGAAGTGGTGCGTCCCGGATCGCATCCGGCGCAGCTCACCACGTTGACCCGGCGCGCGGAGCTGGTCGAGGAACTCGGCATCGATGTGTTCCTGGTGATGCCGTTCACCCAGGACTTCATGAAGCTCACTCCCGGCCGCTACGTGCACGACCTGCTGGTCGAGAAGCTGCATGTCGCCGAGGTCGTGGTCGGCGACAACTTCACCTTCGGCAAGAAGGCGGCGGGCACCGTCGAGACCATGCGCGAGCTGGGCGGCCGGTTCGGCTTCGAGGTCGACGGTGTGAAGCTGGTCGGCGAACACGCGGTCACGTTCTCCTCCACCTACATCCGGGCCTGTGTCGACGCCGGTGACATGGCCGCGGCCGCCGACGCGCTCGGCCGCCCGCACCGGGTGGAGGGTGTCGTCGTCCACGGCGACGGCCGCGGTCGCGAACTCGGTTTTCCGACCGCCAACGTGGCTCCGCCGATGCATGCGGCGATCCCGGCCGACGGCGTATACGCGGGCTGGTTCACCGTGCTGGCCGCCGGAGAGACGGTCGGCGTCACCCGGCCGGGCAAGCGGGCCATGGCCGCGATCTCGGTCGGCACCAACCCGACCTTCTCCGGCCGCACCCGCACGGTCGAGGCCTTCGTCCTCGACACCGAGGCGGATCTGTACGGCCAGCACGTCGCCGTGGACTTCGTGCAGCATCTGCGCGGTATGCGCCGCTTCGACTCGATCGACGATCTGGTCCGGGCCATGGGCGACGACGTCGAGCAGACGCGACAGGTGCTGGCCGCCGCCGAGGCGAGCGACGCCCAGCGCTGAGCGAATCCGCCGGCCGGACAGATTCCCGGTGTGGGGGCCGGCCGGATCGGGCCGATTCGGTCCGACGTGCGGTGATCCGGTAGGCTGGCTCGTCGGGTCTGCTGCGGTCCGCGGTGGCGCCCGCCCGGGGTTTCCCGGTTTCCTCGAGCGCGGACTGAGAAAACAAGGAGTGAATTCGTGGCTCTGACCACCGAGCAGAAGGCGGCCATCCTCAAGGAGTACGGCCTGCACGAGAAGGACACCGGTTCGCCGGAGGCCCAGATCGCGCTGCTGTCCAAGCGGATCTCCGACCTGACCGAGCACCTGAAGGTGCACAAGCACGATCACCACACCCGCCACGGCCTGCTGGGCCTGATCGGTCGCCGTCGGCGGCTGTCGAAGTACCTGCAGGACAAGGACATCGAGCGCTACCGTTCGCTGATCGAGCGGCTCGGACTGCGGCGTTGATCTGCTCGCGCCCGCACGGACGCGAGACAGACGCGCTGACAATCACAGGTAGTTAACGCGCAGCCGACGGGGAGGCATAGAATCTCCCCGTCGGCTAGTCGTATATCGGCACCGCACCAGCCGTATGCACCCGCACGCGTGGCGTCGGTCTTCGGTAGTGGCCTTTCGGCGAGAGTTGCCGGCGGGCTTCGATCGATGACCGCCTCCGCGTCGCCGGTTCCATGGGGGATCGGCCGGGTGTCGCGCCACAGCCAGGAGGGCTGTCGCGCGCCCGAGCCCGGGTACGGCTGCCTCGCGCAGACAAGCCGCTGCCTCCGGGCAGGGATGAAACTGCGCGGGGACACCCAGCCGGATCGCGCCTCGACGGCGTTCGATCCGGCGAGACGAGAGGTTGAGACAGAAATATGACCGAATCCCAGACGAGCTCCGCCATCGAGGTCGAACCCGGTGTGTTCGAATCGGTGGCCCTGATCGACAACGGGAGCTACGGCACCCGCACCGTCCGGTTCGAGACCGGGCGCCTGGCCAAGCAGGCCGCCGGCTCCGTCGTCGCCTACCTGGACGACGAGACCATGCTGCTGTCGGCCACCACGGCCGGTAAGCACCCCAAGGACCAGTTCGACTTCTTCCCGCTGACGGTCGACGTCGAGGAGCGGATGTACGCCGCGGGCCGCATCCCCGGCTCGTTCTTCCGCCGCGAGGGCCGCCCCTCCACCGACGCGATCCTGACTTGCCGCCTGATCGACCGTCCGCTGCGCCCGTCGTTCGTCGACGGCCTGCGCAACGAGATCCAGGTCGTAGTCACGGTGATGAGCCTGGATCCCAACGATCTCTACGACGTGGTCGCGATCAACGCGGCGTCGGCCTCGACTCAGATTGCGGGACTTCCGTTCTCGGGTCCGGTCGGTGGCGTGCGCGTGGCGCTCATCCAGGGCCAGTGGGTCGCGTTCCCGACCGTCGAGCAGCTGGAAGAGGCCGTGTTCGACATGGTCGTCGCCGGCCGCGTGGTCGAGTCCGGTGACGTCGCGATCATGATGGTCGAGGCCGAGGCGACCGACAAGGTCATCGCGCTGGTCGAAGACGGCGCCCAGGCGCCGACGGAAACCGTTGTGGCCGAAGGTCTCGAGGCCGCCAAGCCGTTCATCGCGCGGCTGTGCAAGGCGCAGGCCGACCTGGCGGCGCTGGCCTCCAAGCCCACCGAGGAGTTCCCGCTCTTCCCGCCGTACGAGGCCGACGTCTACACCGCCGTCGAGGGCACCGCGAAGAACCCGCTGGGTGAGGCGCTGTCGATCGCCGGCAAGCAGGAGCGCGAGGAGCGCATCGACGAGATCAAGCTCGAGGTGCTCTCGGCGCTGACCGAGGACTTCGAGGGCCGCGAGAAGGAGATCGGCGCGGCGTTCCGCTCGGTCACCAAGAAGCTTGTGCGCCAGCGCATCCTGTCCGACGGCTTCCGCATCGACGGTCGTGGCCTGGCCGACATCCGGGCGCTGTCCGCCGAGGTCGCCGTGGTCCCGCGGGCGCACGGTTCGGCGCTGTTCGAGCGCGGTGAGACCCAGATCCTGGGCGTCACCACCCTCGACATGGTGAAGATGGCCCAGCAGGTCGACTCGCTCGGCCCGGAGACCAGCAAGCGCTACATGCACCACTACAACTTCCCGCCGTTCTCCACCGGTGAGACGGGCCGCGTCGGCTCGCCCAAGCGGCGCGAGATCGGCCACGGCGCGCTCGCCGAGCGGGCGCTGGTGCCGGTGCTGCCGAGCCAGGAGGAGTTCCCCTACGCCATCCGCCAGGTGTCGGAAGCGCTGAGCTCCAACGGATCCACCTCGATGGGTTCGGTGTGTGCCTCCACGCTGTCGCTGCTGAACGCGGGTGTGCCGCTGAAGTCCCCGGTTGCCGGTATCGCCATGGGTCTGGTGTCCGACGAGGTCACCGGCGACAACGGTGAGTCGGAGACCCGCTACGTCGCGCTGACCGACATTCTCGGCGCCGAGGACGCCTTCGGCGACATGGACTTCAAGGTCGCCGGTACCCGCGACTTCGTCACCGCGCTGCAGCTCGACACCAAGCTCGACGGCATTCCGTCGAAGGTGCTGGCCGGTGCGCTCAACCAGGCTCGCGACGCGCGCCTGACCATCCTGGACGTGATGGCCGAGGCCATCGCCACCCCGGACGAGATGAGCCCCTATGCGCCGCGCGTCACCGCGATCAAGATCCCGGTCGACAAGATCGGCGAGGTGATCGGGCCCAAGGGCAAGGTCATCAACCAGATCACCGAGGACACCGGCGCCAACATCTCCATCGAGGACGACGGCACCGTGTTCGTCGGCGCGACCGACGGCCCGTCGGCGCAGGCCGCGATCGACGCGATCAACGCCATCGCCAACCCGCAGCTGCCGAAGGTCGGCGAGCGCTTTCTGGGCACGGTCGTCAAGACCACCGCCTTCGGCGCGTTCGTCTCGCTGCTGCCGGGCCGCGACGGTCTGGTGCACATCTCGAAGCTGGGCAACGGCAAGCGGGTCGGCAAGGTCGAGGACGTGGTGAACGTCGGCGACAAGATCCGCGTCGAGATCGCCGATATCGACAACCGCGGCAAGATCTCGCTGGTCCCGGTGTCGGAGGAGGAGAGCGCGGAGACCGCTGCTCCGGCCGCCGACGAGGCTCCGGCTGCAGCCGAGGCCGCGGCCGAGTAAATAGTTGGATGTGACGAAGAAGAAGTCCTCGGCGCGCGCCCCGAAGCCCTCGGTTTCGACGCGCGCGCCGGGCAGCACAGCTCGCGCGCCGAAGACGAAGCAAGCCTCGCGCGCGGGAACTCCGGCGAAAGCCGGCGCCGACGCCCCCTTGCTCGCTCTCGAGCAGGGGGGCTCTTCGCTGGTCCTCGCCGAGGACGGGTCGTTCTCCGACAGCGGGGTGCGGCGTACGGTACTGCCGGGCGGACTGCGGGTGGTCACCGAACATGTGCCCGGGGTGCGATCGGCGTCGATCGGTGTCTGGGTCGGCGTCGGCTCACGCGACGAGGGGCCCTCGGTGGCCGGCGCCGCGCACTTCCTGGAACACCTGCTGTTCAAGGCGACCCCGACTCGTACCGCGCTGGACATCGCCGAGGCCGTGGATGCGGTCGGCGGGGAACTCAACGCGTTCACCGCCAAGGAGCAGACCTGTTACTACGCCCATGTGCTGGACGACGATCTGCCGCTCGCGGTCGATGTCGTCTCCGACGTGGTGCTGAACGGGTTGTGCCGTCCGATCGATGTCGACGTGGAACGTCAGGTGGTGCTCGAGGAGATCTCGATGCGCGACGACGATCCCGAGGACCTGGTCGGCGACTCGTTCTTGACCGCGCTGTTCGGCGATCATCCGATCGGGCGGCCGGTGATCGGCACCGTCGACTCAGTCGAGCAGATGACCGCCGCGCAGCTGCGCGGGTTCCATCTGCGCCGCTACCGTCCGGACCGGATGGTGGTGGCGGTGGCCGGCAATATCGAGCACGAACACACCGTGGAGCTGGTACATCGCGCGTTCGGCGACCGGCTCGATCCGTTGCGGGAACCGGCGCCGCGCCGCGAAGGGCATTTCCGCAAGCGCACGGCACCGCAGCTGCACTGGACCTACCGCGACAGCGAACAGGCGCATCTGGTGTTCGGGGTGCGCGCGTTCGGCCGGCACGAAGGGCATAAGCGCTGGCCGCTGTCGGTGCTGAACACCGTGCTCGGCGGCGGGCTCAGTTCCCGTCTCTTCCAACGAATCCGGGAGGAACGCGGCCTGGCGTACTCGGTGTATTCCAGCGTCGACACCTTCGCCGACACCGGCGCCTTCTCGGTCTATCTGGGATGTCAGCCCGAAAATCTCGGCGAGGTCACGACATTGGCGCGCGAGGTCCTGGAAGATGTTGCCGCCAACGGGATCACCGACGCCGAATGTGCCCGGGCCAAGGGATCGCTGCGCGGTGGACTGGTGCTGGGCCTCGAGGATTCCGGCTCCCGGATGAACCGCATCGGCCGCAGTGAACTCAGCTACGGCAATCACCGCAGCGTCTCGGAGACGCTGGCGCGCATCGACGCCGTCACCACCGCGGAGGTGTCCGCGATCGCCCGCACCCTGCTGGCGCGGCCGTACGCGGCCTCGGTGGCGGGACCGTATCGGAGGATGCGCGACCTGCCCGGTGCGGTGAAACGCTTGGCGGAGTGAGTCAGTCGCGCGGTGCGGCGCCGGATTCGCCCGCGCGATTGGCCGCGCCCACCACCGCCGCGAGCAGTCCCGGCAGGGCGTGCTCGACTTCCTCGGTGCGCAGCCGCGCGTAGGTCTGGCCGTCGGCGACGATGCGTTCGGTGACCCCGGCCTCGCGCAGAATCTTCAGGTGGTGGGTCGCGGTGGATTTGTTGATGGTGTCGTAGAGCATGCCGCAGCGCACCGGGCCGCCGGCATTGCTGAGCCTGCGCACCATCTCGAGCCGGACCGGGTCGTGCAGGGCGCCGAGCACCTCCTGCACGGTGGCGACCGGATGAGCTTCCACGGTCTTGTTGCTATCGCTCATGATCTTTCTCACGGGAAATTCGGTTTGATGGGAATCAAACCATCGCTACGGTGGTTGAGTTCGATCGCAATCAAACTTACCTGATGGAGAGAATCGATGGCCGCAACTGTCACGGTTGCACCGGCTCCGCGGACCACACAGTCCTGGGCCTATGCACTGATTCTGGTCGCCAGCGGAGTCGCGCTCGGAGTATCCGGTGTTCCCGCCCCGCTCTACGGCCTGTACCAGAAGGAATGGCATTTCTCGCCGCTGACCACCACCATCGTTTTCGCCGTCTACGCCATCGCCGCGCTGGCCGCGGTTCTGGTGTCGGGCAAGATTTCCGATGTGGTCGGCCGCAAGCCGGTGCTGCTGGGCGCACTCGCCACGATGGTGATCGGACTGGTCGTCTTCCTGTTCGCCGACAATGTCGCGATGCTGCTGGTGGCGCGGGCGCTGCACGGCGTGGCCGTCGGTGCCACCGTCGTCGCCGGGGCGGCGGCGCTGCTGGATCTGCGTCCCCAGCACGGCGCGCGGTCGGGGCAGCTGACGGGTGTGGCCTTCAATGTCGGTATGGCCGTGGCCATTCTGGGGTCGGCACTGCTCGCCCAGTACGTTCCGCATCCGCTGCGCACGCCGTATGTGGTGATCACGGTGTTCTGCCTGCTGATCGGCGTGGGCGTGGTGGTGATGACCGAAACGCACACCGCGCGGATGTCGGGTCCCATCCGGATCGCGAAACCGGCGGTACCGCAGGAGATCCGGGCCGATTTCTGGTTCTCGGCGCTGGGCGTCATGGCGGCGTGGTCGGTACTGGGTGTGCTGCTGTCGCTGTATCCCTCGCTGGCCGCCGAGAAGACCGGCGTGCACAATCTGGTCTTCGGCGGTGCCGTGGTCGCCTCGACCGCGACGGCCGGGGCGCTGGCTCAGCTGTTCGCGACCGCGATTCCGGCGCGTCGCGCGGCCGTCGGCGGTGATACCGGGATGGCGATCGCGCTGCTGCTGACCATTCCGGCGCTGGCGACCCACAACTGGGTCGTGGTGCTGCTGGCCGGTGTTCTGCTCGGCGCGACCTTCGGCCTGGGCTTCGGCGGATCGCTGCGGCATCTGTCGAATGTGGTGCCGCAGCACAAGCGCGGCGAGACCATGTCCGCCTACTACCTGCTGGCCTATACGGCGATGGCCCTGCCGACCGTGCTGGCCGGTTGGGCGGCCACGCAGTGGGGGATGGGCACGATCTTCCCGTGGTTCGTGGTGGTGGTCGCCGCGGCCTGCCTGACCGCGGCCGCGATCGGGGTGCGCGGGAGTCGCACGGCGAACTGATCGGCGCGAAACAGTCTGCCGGACAAGACGATGCGGCGTCCGCCCGAAAGGCGGGCGCCGCGTCGCCGCTCGGCCGGGCCGAATCCTCCACCGGCTGTGGCGGATCCGGAATTGTCGTTACTATGCGCCCATGGCTCGGCGGGGGACATTTGCGCAGCGGCAGGCTCAGCGGATACAGCGTTCGGCATTGCTGGTATCGGTCGTCTCGGTGGTGCTCGGCGGTTTGGCGATCGCGGGTATCGCCTGGTGGGTGCTGTGGCTCGCGCTCGGCGCGAAGGCCGATACGCCGAACCAGCTGGATCTGACGAAGATCGCGTTGTCGGTCTCGGCCGGTGTGGGCGGTGCGGTGGCGCTGGTCGTGGCCTATCGCAAACAGCGCGACAACGAACGCGGCCGCTTCGCGCAGCTGTTCGGGGCCGCCGCGGCGCAACTGGGTAATGCCGATGTCGCGGTGCGCATGGCGGGCGTCTACGCGATGGCGGGGGTGGCCGACGAATTCGCCGCGCGCGGCATGCGCCAGCAGTGCATCGACGTCCTGTGCGGCTATCTGCGACTGCCCTACGACCCCGACGAAGGGGCTACCCACCTGAGCTCTCGCAAGATCACCGACGGAGCGGGCGGGCCGCAGGTGGAGCGCGCCTACCAGCTGCGGCAGAACGATCGCGAGGTGCGGCGCACCATCATCGCGGTGATCGTGACCCATCTGCGCCCGCAGGCCGAAACATCGTGGTCGCACTGCGATTTCAACTTCGACGACGCGGTGCTCGAGGATGTCGACTTCCGCTGGGCGGTCTTCGCCGGCGGGCATACGCATCTGCGCGGTACCCGCTTCATCGGTGAGCGGTCCGCCAACTTCGAGAACGTGGAATTCGTCGGCACGCACGTGACGTTCCACAGCGCGCACTTCGAGAGCGACGCGCTGTTCCGGGGCACGAAATTCACCCCGACCTCGGGCGACGTCTACACCGGGCGCGCCGGCACCAGCTTCGTGAATGCCGTCTTCCGCGGTAAGGCCGACTTCACCGAGGCCGAATTCGGCGGGCCCCGAACACGATTCACCGGCGCCCGGTTCACCGGCCCGACGACGTCGTTCACCCGGGCGCGCTTCACCGCCGACAGCACCTTCTTCGACGGCGTCGAGGTGGCGGGGGACAGTGCGCGTTTCGACGGCATCGTGGTCGGCAGCTCGCGAATCACCTGTGCCGACACACGTTTCGACTCCGGCGACACGGTGTTCGACAACGCTCGCATCGGCGTCGAACGGGATGTGCCCGATGTCGATCTCCGGGGAGTCACCTGTCGTGGCACGGTGTCGGCGGAGCACGCCCTCATCCCGGGGTGGCCGTGCGGCCCGGGCGCACCGGACCGGGCGCCGGTGGAGTCGGACGCGGAGGAGGCGGGTCTTCCCGCCGGCACCGCTTCGGTCGCCGGACCGCCGGAAGACTGAGTAGTCGGCGCCGATACTCGGCGCGGCGCTCGCCCGGTACCGTCGGTGCCATGAAGATTCGTGGTGCTGTGCTGGAGCGGATCGGCGACCCGACTCCCTATGCCGATTCGACCCCGATCGTGATCGAGGATCTGGAGTTGGCGGAGCCGGGACCGGGGGAGCTGCTGGTCCGGATCGAGGCGGCCGGACTGTGTCATTCGGACCTGTCGGTGGTGGACGGAAACCGGGTGCGGCCGGTGCCGATGCTGCTCGGCCACGAGGCGGCCGGACGGGTCGAGCAGGTGGGTCCCGGTGACAGCGATCTGCGGGTCGGCCAGCGGGTCGTGATGACCTTCCTGCCGCGCTGCGGACAGTGCGAGGGCTGCGCCACCGACGGCCGCACCCCGTGTGTGCCGGGCAGCGTCGCCAACAACGAGGGCGAGCTGCTGGGCGGCGGTCGCCGACTGCGCCGCGCGAACGGACCCGTCCACCACCATCTCGGCGTCTCCGGATTCGCCACCCACGCCGTGGTCGATCGGCGGTCGGTGGTGCCGGTCGACGACGATGTCCCGCCGGAGGTCGCCGCCGTACTCGGCTGCGCGGTCCTCACCGGCGGCGGGGCCTTGCTGAATTCGGCCCGCCCCGGCGCGGGGGACCGCATCATGGTCGTCGGTCTCGGTGGCGTGGGTATGGCCGCCGTGCTGGCGGCCGCCTCGCTGCGGGACAGCCTCGGCGCCGAGGTCATCGCCGTCGACACCGTGCCCGAAAAGCTCACGCTGGCAAAGGAATTGGGCGCCACGCAGGTTTACACGCCGGTGGAGGTGGCCGAGCGCGGCATCGCGGCGGAGGTCGTGGTGGAGGCCGCGGGGAATGTGCGGGCCTTCGAGACCGCGGTGACGGCCACCGCGCCCGGCGGCACCACGGTGACCGTCGGGCTACCCCATCCCGAAGCGCGCGCGAGTATTTCACCGCTCGGTCTGGTCGCGCAGGGACGTTCCATCGTAGGCAGCTACCTCGGCTCGGCGGTTCCGGCGCGCGACATCCCGGAGTACGTGCGGATGTGGCGGGAGGGCCGGCTGCCCGTCGAACGACTGGTCTCCTCGCGTATCCGGCTCGACGAGATCAACCACGCCATGGACGAGCTGGCCGCCGGGCACGCCTTGCGTCAGGTGATCGTCTTCGACTGAGGCGCCGGCCTCGCCTCTGCCGTCGGCTCTCGGTGGTCGCGCCGGGTGACGCACGCGACTTCCGGGTGACCGGTGTGGTGGCGCCCGGCACCCCTGCCGATAGGCTCTGACCGCAACGGGCATCGAACGGTATGTGAGGAGTTCACGGTGGCGACGAACCGGATCCGGGTGGGCGTACTCGGCGCGCAGGGCAAGGTCGGGCAGGCGATCTGCGCGGCGGTCGAGGCCGCCGACGACCTGGAGCTGGTCGCCGGGGTCGACAAGGACGACGCGCTCGAGGCCTTCACCGAGGCCGGCGCCCAGGTCGTGGTCGACTTCACCCACCCCGACGTGGTGATGCCGAATCTGAAGTGGTTGGTGGAACACGGTATTCACGCCGTGGTCGGCACCACCGGTTTCGACGAATCCCGCCTCGCGCAGGTGCGCTCCTGGCTGGCGGACAATCCCGAGGTCGGCGTGCTGATCGCCCCCAACTTCGCCATCGGCGCGGTGCTGTCGATGCGGTTCGCCGAACAGGCCGCCCGCTGGTTCGATTCGGTCGAGGTCGTCGAACTGCACCACCCGAACAAGGCCGACGCACCCTCCGGCACCGCCTATCGCACCGCCGGCATCATCGCCGAGGCCCGCAAGCAGGCCGGCGTGGGCCCGAGCCCCGATGCCACCACCACCGAACTCGACGGCGCGCGCGGAGCGAGCGTCGACGGGGTGCGGGTGCATTCGGTGCGGCTGGCCGGGCTGGTCGCGCACCAGGAGGTGCTGTTCGGCACCCAGGGCGAAACGCTCACGATCCGCCACGATTCGATCGACCGCACCTCCTTCGCACCGGGTGTACTGCTGGGTGTGCGCCGGATCGGCGCCCGCCCGGGCCTCACCGTCGGGCTCGATCCGCTGCTGGACCTGTGAACGAGCGCGACAGCGGGCGACAGGTGCTGCGCATCGTCGCCTTCATCGTCTTCCTGGTCGTCGCGCTGGCCTTCTACTTCCTGCTGCTGGGTCGCATCGCGATCGAACTGATGACCTCGGGCAAGCCCGCCGCCGTCGCGATGGGCGTGGGCGTGCTGATCCTGCCGATCCTCGGAGTGTGGGTGGTGGCCACCAGCATTCGCGCCGCCCTCGCCCACCAGCATCTGGCCCGGCGCATCCACGGCGAGGGCCTCGAACTCGACGTCTCCGACCTGCCCCGCCGCCCCTCCGGCCGGCTGGAGAAGGCCGCCGCCGACGAGCTGTTCGAACAGGTCAAGAAGGAGTGGGAGGCAGACCCCGACAACTGGCGCACCAACTATCGCGCCGCCCGGGCCTACGACTACGCCGGCGACCGCTCGCGCGCTCGCGAAACCATGCGCCGCGCCGTGGAACTCGAGCGCGTCGAACGCCGGACCGGGTCCTGACCCACCGCCGGCCCCACTAGGCTCGCCTGGGTGCCGACGTTGCTGATCATCCATCACACGCCTTCGCCGTTCCTGCAGGACATGTTCGAAGCGGTGGTCGCGGGCGCCACCGACCCCGAGATCGAGGGAGTCGAGGTGGTGCGGCGGGCGGCACTGGCCGTGACCGCGAGCGATGTCCTCGCCGCCGACGGCTATGTGCTGGGCACGCCGGCCAATCTGGGCTATATGTCGGGCGCGCTCAAACACGCCTTCGACACCTTCTACTACCCCTGCCTAGACAGCACCCGCGGCCGGCCGTTCGGGGTGTACATCCACGGCAATCAGGGCACCGAGGGCGCCGAGCGCAGCATCACGACCGTGACGACCGGGATGGGGTGGCAACAGGCCGCCGCACCCGTGATCGTCACCGGTCAGCCGGGCAAGGACGACCGGGAGAAGTGCTGGGAACTGGGCGCGACGATAGCGGCGCAATTGACCGCCTGAGCCGGTGACCCGATTTCTGGTGTCTCACACGGATATCACCGGCACCGGCATACTCGACGGCAGGACGTCGCGTTCCCGGCCGGGGCGCGGCGTGGTGTTCGGGTTTCGGGAAGGGTGAGGACCATATGACGCCACCGCGGCGGATCGGTCTGGTCGAGGACCACGAGTCGGTCGCGCTCGGCCTGGCCAGCATGCTGGCCGGCGAAAGCGATCTGGAACTGGTCATCACCGCCGGAACGGTGTCCGAATTGCTCTCGGCGGCACCGGAACTGGATCTGGTGATCCTCGATCTGCGGCTCGCCGACGGCTCCACCCCGCAGTCCAATGTGCAGGCCCTGCGCGATCGCGGGCTCGAGGTGCTGGTGTTCACCGGAGCCGATAATCCCTTCTTGGTGCGCTCGGCCGCGCGCGCCGGGGTGCTGGGCGTGGTGCGCAAATCCGAGGATGTGCAGACCGTGGTCGCCGCGGTGCGCGCCGCCGCGAGCGGCGAACAGGTGGTCACCACCGATTGGGCGGCCGCCATCGACGGCGATCCGCAGCTGCGCGACGTCGGATTGAGCCCGCGTCAGCAGGAGGTGCTGACCCTCTACGCGTCCGGCGAGAAGGCTTCCCGGGTGGCGCGGCTGACCGGGCTCTCGGAACAGACGGTCAACGACTACCTGGGCCGGATCCGCCAGAAATACGCCGACGCCGGCCGCCCCGCGCCCACCAAGACCGACCTCTACAAGCGCGCGGTGGAGGACGGATGGCTTCCGGTGCCCGAACGCAACAACCAGGCATGATCGCGGTCGACGCACCCGGAGTCTTCGCGCGCACCGCAGCCGCGGCCCGCATCCGGGTTCCCGGCCGCGCGCAGGTGCGCTCCGATACGCCTGCGGTGGAGCGCGTCATGCGCCGGCTGGGGCTCTCGATCGGCGCCGGTGGGGTGATCATGGGCCTCGCCGATCTTCCGGAGATCACCGAGCAGGCGCGGTTCACGCCCGCCTGGTGGACGCCGAGTGCCAGCGCGCTGGCGTTCGGACTGTTCCCGGTACTGGCCGTGCTGTCGATCCGGTCGAGCCCGCGCACCATCCGGCTGGTGTCGAGTTGCGCCGCGGTGGCCTTCCTGTCCGCGGTGGCGACCATGCTGATCGGGCTCGACACCCACAGCATCGGCGCGAATTCGGTGTGGCTGTATCGGATGCTGCCACTCGGTGTGCTCGCGGCGACGTTGGCGTGGCCGGCGCTCGTCGCGGTGGCGTATCTGCTGATCGGGTCGGCGGCCGTCGCGTTGACGAATATCTATCTGGCGGAACAGTTCACGGCAGCGTCCGTACTCAGCGCGTTCGCCCGCGCGGTCGGGTTGTCGGCGCTGTTCGTGTGGTGTGTGGTTTCGGCGTTGTCGGCCGCGGCCCGGGTGGACCGCGAATCGGTGGCGGCGAGTAGACAGGCTGCCGAAGCCGCCGCGGCCGCGGCCCGCGACAACGAGAGTGCCCGCTTCGCCGCCCTCATTCACGACGCCGTTCTCTCCACGCTGCTGGACGCCTCGCGCGGTAGCGAACCCTCGGATGTGTTGCGCCGGCAGGCCGAACGCACCCTGGACCAACTCGACGAGATCCGCGTCGAATCGCGCGAACCCGATGTGCTCGACGCTCGTGCGGCCGTGACTTTCCTGCGCGCCGCGGTGCACGAGGTGAATGCCGGCATTCGGTTCACCACCAGGACCTGGCCGGGCTTCGACGACCTGCGCATGCCCGCCGCCGCCGCGCGCACCCTCGCCGCCGCCCTGGCCGAAGCGGTCCGCAACAGCCTGCGCCACGCGGCGGTGCCCGGTCGCGCGGTGACGCGCACGGTGACCTGCACGATCAGCGCGGGCAGCATCCGGGTCGTCTTCACCGACGACGGCGCGGGATTCGACGCGAACGCGGTCTCCGCGGACCGCCTCGGCATCTCGGTGAGCATTCTCGGCCGCATGCGCCAGCTGGCCGGTGGCGCCGGATTCGTGGAATCGCAACCCGGGGAGGGCACCGCTGTGACCTTGGTGTGGGGCGGTGACGGTGCGCACTGAATCCGGTCGTGAACAAGCGTTCGGGTTGCGTGAGCTGCTCGGACTGCGCGGCCCCACCGCGTGGCTGTTCCTGGTCCTGCTGGAGGGGACCATCACCCTCTACATGGTCCGCAACCTCGACTCCACCACTGCGCTGCCGGCGGTGACCGCGCTGATCGTGATGGTGGTGGGCGGTGCACTGGTGCTGGTGGTCCCCGGCGATCCGCTGCCGTGGACCGTGACGATCTTCGTCGCCGCCGCCGGACCGGTCGCCACCGCCCTGACCTCGGTCGCTCCCGGCATACCGGAAACCCGCCAGATGGTGTGGACCACCTTCGCGACCTCGTATGTGCTGGCCGTGCTGGTCCTGCGCGGCCGGATGGGCACGGCGTGGCTCGGCGTGGCCGGAGTCGCGGTCGTCATCGGTGTCGACGGCGCGCGGGCCTGGCTGAACGCGAGCGCGATCGTCGCCGCGATCGTGCCCATCGGCACCGTCATCGCCATCTCGGTGTTCGCGCAGATCATGCGGCCCACCCAGCGTTCGCTGCGGGGGTTGCGCGAGGAAGCGAGCGCCCAGGCCGCCGCGGAGGCGACGATGGCGGCCGCCGACGGCGAACGCACGCGGCAGCTGGAGCGCCTGGACCGGGTGGCCCGCCCGATCCTGGAACGCATCGCCGACGGCGCGGTCCTCACCGTCGGTGAACGGGAACAGTGCCGGCTCCTGGAGGCGGAACTGCGCGACGGACTGCGCGCCCCGCAGTTGATGACCGAGGAACTCAGCGGCGCCGCGCGGGGTGCGCGCGCACGCGGGGTGGAGGTCGTCCTGCTCGACGACGGTGGTTTCGCCGATGCGCCGAAGTGGTTGCGCGAACGCGTCATCGACGTCGCCACACGGGAATTGGACGCGGCCAACGCCGGTTCGGTGACGGTGCGCATCCTGCCGCCAGGTCGGCGGGTGCTGTCGACGGTGCTCGCGCAGGCGCCCGACCACGACCGCCGCACCGAGATCGGCCCCACCGGCACCGTGACGGTGATGGACTGACTCAGCTGTCGCAGCGCCCGGGGCCGCCCTTGCGCATCTGATCGCGCAGGGCGCCCTGTACCGCGCCGGAGAGCCAGGAATTCAGCGATTGACCGCTCTGGGTCGCGGCCTCCTCGGCGCGGGCCTTCAGATTCTCGACCATGCGCAGGGTGACCCGGCTGATGTCGCCGGTCATCTCCTCGAAGGTCGGGTGCGACTCCTCGCTCGCGGTGCGGCGTACCTCGACCTGCGCGTCGGTACCCGACAGCGAGACGTGCACCGTGCGATCGTCGAGGGTCGCGTTGACCTCCTCGGCCAGGTCCGAGAGCGCGGCCAGCAGCGTCAGCCGCAGCGAATTCTCCGTGGCGGCGGCCAGGGCCGCGGCGGTCGCCTGGGTCTTCTCGTCGCCCAGGGCGGCCGCCGCGATGAGGTCGTCGCGCAGGCGGGCGGTGTACTTGTTCAGATCCATGACATCAGTATGACGTCATTTGTGACATCACGCCACCGCCAGGATATCGTCACGGTTGCTGTCATTGCTGGAATGTGACCGGAATGTCTGCCGATATCACGGGCGACGGTTCGGTGTCGTCTCCGCGACCGGGTAGCCTTTCTGACCATGACGAACGGTGAATCGACGCGAAGAGAGCTGCGCGCGTCCGGCACGGTCGGTGTCGCGATGGTGACCCCCTTTACCGCCGAGGGCAAGCTCGATGTCGATTCCGGCGTCGCCTTGGCCGCACGCCTGGTCGACCGCGGTGTCGACCTGCTCGCCATCTCCGGCACCACCGGGGAATCGCCGACCACCACCGAATCGGAGAAGTTCGACCTGCTGCACGCCGTCGTCGACGCCGTGGGCGACCGCGCCACCGTCATCGCGGGCGCCGGCACCTACGACACCGCGCACAGTATCGAGCTCGCTCGCAACGCCGAGCGTGCGGGTGCGCACGGTTTGCTGGTGGTGACGCCGTACTACTCGCGTCCGTCACAGGAAGGCCTGCTGGCGCATTTCACCGCCGTCGCCGATGCCACCGATCTGCCGGTGACGCTCTACGACATTCCGCCGCGCTCGATCGTGCCGATCGCCCCGGATACGCTGCGTCGCCTGGCCGAACATCCGAATATCGTCGCGGTGAAGGACGCCAAGGGCGACCTGGGCGCGGGGGCGGAACTGATCGCCGACACCGGACTGGCCTACTACTCCGGTGACGATGTGCTCAACCTGCCGTGGTTGTCGGTCGGCGCGGTCGGATTCATCAGCGTGATCGGGCATTTGGTGCCGGAGCGGCTGGTGCAGCTGCGCGACGCGTACGCGGCCGGTGAGGTGACGCTGGCCCGTGACATCAACGCCAGTCTGTTGCCCGTCAACCGCGCGATGGCCCGCGTCGGCGGCGTGGCCCTGATCAAATCCTCGCTGCGACTGCTCGGAATGGAAGTCGGCGAGCCGAGGCTGCCGCAGCTGATGCCCGTGGGTGTGAACTTGGAATCGATCGTCGCCGAACTGCGGCTGGCGGGAGTGCTTGCATGAGTGAACCGGTGAACCGTCGTCCGCGCCGGACCGCGAGCCGAGCGGCGGGAGCGCCGGCTCCGGCGCCGCCGCCCGCGCCGCGCAAGGAACCCGAAGCGCCTGCGGTGCAAGAGGTTTCAGCGTCCGCGACGCAACAGGCGCCGCCCCCGGAGCCCGCGCGCGCCGCCGAACCGGCCGTCGAGCGCCGGACCGCCCCTGAGCGACGCGAATCCGCTCCCGCGGCCCAGCGCGAAACCGCTCCCGCGCCACAGCGCGGCGAATCGGCTCCCGCGCAGCGCGGCGAGCAGACCGGCGACCGGGGCCGTTCCCGGCGTTCCGGCCGGGGCCGCCAGTCGGGCCGCGGTCGTACGGAACAGGCTGCGCCGCAACCGGTTTCGTCGGCATTGCCGATCGGGCTGCCGCCCAAGCTGCCGAAGCAGGGCCTGCGCGTCTACGCCCTCGGCGGCATCGGTGAAATCGGCCGCAATATGACCGTGTTCGAATACGACGGCGCGATGCTGATCGTCGACTGCGGTGTGTTGTTCCCCGAGGATCAGCAGCCCGGCGTCGACCTGATCCTGCCCGACTTCCGGCCGATCGAGGACCGGATCGACGAGGTGGCCGCCGTGGTGCTGACTCACGGGCACGAGGACCACATCGGCGCGGTGCCGTTCCTGTTGCGGCTGCGTCCCGACATTCCGGTCGTCGGTTCGAAATTCACGCTCGCGCTGGTGGCCGCGAAATGCCGCGAACATCGCCTGCAGCCCAAGCTGATCGAGGTCACCGAGGGCCAGCGGACTACCCATGGCCCGTTCGACTGCGAGTACTTCGCGGTCAACCACTCCATTCCCGACGCCATCGCGGTCGCGGTGCGCACGCCGGCCGGACTGGCCCTGCACACCGGTGACATCAAACTCGATCAGTTGCCGCTCGACGGCCGTCTCACCGACCTGGCCGGGTTCTCCCGCCTCGGCGACGAGGGCGTGGACCTGTTCCTGGTCGATTCGACCAATGCCGAGGTCCCCGGCTTCGTCACTCCGGAACGGGAGATCGGCCCGGTCCTCGACAGTGTGATCGGCAAGGCCAAGGGCCGCGTCATCGTGGCCTCCTTCGCCAGCCACGTCCATCGCATCCAGCAGGTCGTCGACGTGGCGCAGCGCTACAACCGCCGGGTGTGCTTCGTCGGTCGTTCGATGGTCCGCAATATGCAGATCGCGCAGGATCTCGGGTATCTGAACATTCCCGAGGGCATCGTGGTCGATCTGGATCAGGCCGCGAATCTGCCCGTGCACAAACTGGTGCTGATCTCCACCGGCTCGCAGGGCGAACCGCTCTCGGCGCTGTCGCGGATGGCGCGCGGCGACCATCGTCAGATCAACATCCGAGCCGACGATCTGGTGGTGCTGGCCTCCTCGCTGATCCCGGGCAACGAGAACGCGGTGTTCGCGGTGGTCAACGGCCTGGCCCGGCTGGGCGCCACCGTGGTGACCCAGCAGAGCGCGAAGGTGCACGTCTCCGGGCACGCCTCGGCCGGTGAGCTGCTCTACCTGTACAACGCGGTCCGCCCCACGAATGCCATGCCGGTGCACGGCGAGTGGCGGCATCTGCGCGCCAATGCCGCGCTCGCGGTGGCGACCGGCGTGCCCGAGGAACGGGTCATGCTCGCCGAGGACGGTGTGGTGGTCGACCTGGTCGACGGCATCGCCTCGATCGTCGGCCGCTATCCGGTCGGGCAGGTGTACGTCGACGGTTTGTCGGTCGGCGACGTGGGTGAATCGACGCTGTCGGACCGTCTGGTGCTCGGTGAGGGCGGTTTCATCGCGATCACCGTGGTCGTCGACGAGACCACGGGTAAGGCGGTCAGCACGCCCGAGGTCAGCGGCCGCGGCTTCTCCGACGATCCGGGTGCGCTGCTGGGTGCGCAGGAGCTGGTGGAGGCCGAACTGCTGCGCCTGGCCGGGGAGGGTGTCACCGATACGCACCGCATCGCACAGGGTGTGCGGCGCGTGGTGGGCCGCTGGGTCGCCGACACCTACCGCCGCCGCCCGATGATCGTGCCGACCGTCATGGGCGTCTGATCCTTCGATGTGGCCCCGCCCGCAGCGATGAGCCCGGGCGGGGCCGCTGCGCAGTGCCGATGAAGCGCAGGGACACCTGCGGGGTGACGCTGCCTACCTCCACCGGGCTCGGACCCATTACGCTCGGCCCATGAGTATGGCTCAACGGGAACGCCGGGCCCTGGTGTCGACCATGACGGCGGTCGGTCCCGACGCCCCGACCCTGTGCGGTACCTGGACGGTGCACGATCTGGCCGCGCATCTGGTGGTACGGGAACGCCATCCCGCGGCCGCGCCGGGGATTCTGCTGAAACCCCTTGCGGGATACCTCGATTCGGTGCAGGCGAAGGTGTCCGAGAAGCCGTTCACCGAACTGCTGGAGCAGATCCGCACCGGGCCGCCGTGGTGGTCGCCGCTGAAGCCGGTCGACGCCGTGGTCAACCTGACCGAGATGTTCGTCCACCACGAGGACGTGCGCCGCGCCGACCCGGAGTGGAAGCCCCGCACCTTGTCGGCCGAGGACGAGCGCAAGTTGTGGTCGGCGACGCGGCGGATGGCGCGGATGGCGTATCGCAAATCCCCGGTCACCGTCGTGCTGGCGACGCCGGAGGGTGATCGCGTGACGGCGCACAACGTCGGCGGCGATGCGGTGGTACTCACCGGGCAGCCCTCCGAACTGCTGCTTCACGCATTCGGGCGCAACGAGGTCCGCATCGATGCCGCCGGCGGGGTGGACGATGTGGCCGCGGTCTTCGCCTCCGATCGCAGCGTCTGAGGCCTTCGCGCGCGTCGTTTCCGGCCGCTGACGGCGTTGTGAGGTCGGCAATGATGTGGTTGGGATGGGTGTTGCGGATGGTCCCGATGGGGCTGTTGCGGCTAGCCTGAGGTCATGGCAGGTAAGTCCCGCGGCACCACGACGTCGAGTTCGCGGGCGGGATCCACCCGGGGGCGGGCTCCGGCGCGGACTCGCTCCGGAGGCGGACGCGCCCGATCGGCGCCGCGTGGCCGCACCACCGCGGCCCGCCGGCCGGTGCGCCGGTCACCGCAGACTGCGCCGCTGGCGGTGCTCGGACGCGGTATCGGCAACGGCTGGTCGGTGCTGGCGCGCGGATTCGGCGCCACCACCCGCACCATCAGCCGCGCGGGGGAGATCGAACACGGTCACCGCCGCGACGGAATCGCGTTGGCGCTGGTCGCTTTCAGCGTCGTCATCGCGGCGGCGGTCTGGATGTCGGCGGGCGGCCCGGTGGGGCACTGGGTCGACACCGCGGTGCGCGCGATCGCCGGATCCGCCGCGGCCGTGCTGCCGTTCGTGGCCTCCGGTATCGCGGTGGTGCTCATGCGCACCGAACCGCGGCCCGAGATCCGGCCCCGGCTGGTGCTCGGCGGATTGCTGGTGGGACTGCCGGCGCTCGGAATCTGGCATATCTTCGCGGGCGCGCCGGCCGATGCGCACGGGCGCGCCCATGCGGCGGGTTTCGTCGGCTATGTGCTGGGCGGGCCGCTGCGCAACGGGCTCACCGCGTGGCTGGCGGTGCCGCTGCTGTTGCTGGCCATGCTCTTCGGACTGCTGCTGGTGACCGGGACGACCGTGCGCGAGGTCCCGCACCGGCTGCGTGAACTGTTCGGCCTGCCCGATCCCGAATACGGCGGCGACGACGGGCAATACGGGCTCTACGACCCGGAAAACTATGACGCCGACGGCTTTCCGATGCACAAGAGCCGTTCCTCGCGGCGTGGCCGCACCCCGGCGGAGAATTATCCGACCGACGAATTCGGTGGCGCCGACGCCGTCACCGAGGTTCTCGGCGAACCGCCGTTGCGCGATGCGAAGGATATCGCCGAGCCGGACGAAACACCGCCCCCCGCAAGCAAACCCAAGACGCGCAAGCCGCCGAAGGTCGTCGACCAGACACCCGAGCCGCAGCCTCCGCAGCAACTGGAATTCGTCACCGACCGCGAGGTCGACGGGGATTATCAGCTGCCGCCGCTGACCCTGCTGACCGACGGTGATCCGCCGAAGAAGCGCAGCGCCGCCAACGAATCGATGATCGAAGCGATCACCGAGGTGCTGGTGCAGTTCAAGATCGACGCGGCGGTCACCGGTTTCGTGCGCGGTCCGACGGTCACCCGCTACGAGGTCGAACTCGGCCCCGGTGTGAAGGTCGAGAAGATCACCGCCCTGGCTCGCAATATCGCGTATGCGGTGGCCACCGAGAATGTGCGTTTGCTCGCACCGATTCCGGGCAAGTCGGCGGTCGGTATCGAGGTGCCCAATGCCGACCGCGAACTGGTCCGGCTGGCCGATGTGCTCAAGGCGCCGTCCACGCGAAACGACCACCACCCCTTGGTGATCGGTCTCGGCAAGAACATCGAGGGCGAATTCGTCTCCGCGAATCTGGCGAAGATGCCGCATCTGCTGGTCGCCGGTTCCACCGGTTCGGGTAAGTCGAGTTTCGTCAACTCGATGCTGGTCTCGCTGCTGGGCCGCGCCACTCCGGACGAGGTCCGGATGATCCTCATCGACCCGAAGATGGTGGAACTCACACCGTATGAAGGCATTCCGCATCTGATCACGCCCATCATCACCCAGCCCAAGAAGGCCGCCGCCGCGCTGGCCTGGCTGGTGGAGGAGATGGAACAGCGGTATCAGGACATGCAGGCCAGCAAGGTCCGCCACATCGACGATTTCAACAAGAAGGTGAAATCGGGCCAGATCACCACGCCGCTGGGCAGCGAGCGCGTGTACCGGCCCTACCCCTACATTTTGGCGATCGTCGACGAGCTGGCCGATCTGATGATGACCGCGCCGCGCGACGTCGAGGACGCCATCGTGCGCATCACCCAGAAGGCGCGCGCGGCCGGCATCCATCTGGTGCTGGCGACCCAGCGGCCCTCGGTGGACGTGGTGACCGGTCTGATCAAGACCAACGTCCCCTCCCGGCTGGCGTTCGCGACGTCCTCGCTCACCGACTCCCGCGTCATCCTGGACCAGCCGGGTGCGGAGAAATTGATCGGTATGGGCGACGGCCTGTTCCTGCCGATGGGCGCGTCCAAGCCGACCCGATTGCAGGGCGCGTTCATCTCCGACGAGGAGATTCAGGCCGTCGTCGACTTCGCCAAGAATCAGGCCGAACCCGAGTACCAGGAAGGCGTCACCACCGCCAAGGCCGGGGAGAAGAAGGACGTCGACCCGGATATCGGCGATGATCTGGATGTCTTCCTGCAGGCCGTCGAATTGGTCGTCACCTCGCAGTTCGGTTCCACCTCGATGCTGCAGCGCAAATTGCGCGTCGGATTCGCCAAGGCGGGCCGCCTGATGGATCTGATGGAGACCCGCGGCGTGGTCGGCCCGAGCGAGGGCTCCAAGGCGCGCGACGTGCTCGTCAAACCCGATGAGCTGGACGGACTGCTGTATTCGATCCGCGGCGGGGGAGAGGCGGAGCCGGCGGCCGAACCCGATGCGATCGATGCCTAGCTCCCGGCGTAGGCCTCACCCGGTGTAGGCCCAGCCGGTGACGGTCCGGATCTCGACCCGGATAACCGGTCCGCGCGGGGCGTTGCCGCGATACTGCGGGTATTTCGCGGTGAGCCAGGCGATCGCCTCCGCGCGTTCGGTGTCGCCGGTGGCGACGGCGGCGGTGCCGTCGAGCCGGACCCACCACAGCCGCGACCAGTCCTCGTCGTATTCGTCGGCCAGTACCGAGACCCGGTTCTCGGCGGCGATATTGCGCAGCCGCCGCAAATCCGTCGTCGATTTGGGCTTCTGATCGACCGCGGTGACCAGGATGCGGCCCGTCGGGGAGAGCGCGAAGGTCACGGGCACCAGATGGGGCCGGCCGGTCGGATCGGTCGTACCCAGCCGGGCCACGCGGGCCGCGCGAGCTCGCGTCAGTGCCGTATCGGGATCCAATCGCACCGGTTCACGGTAGATCGCCGGACGGCGCGGTGTGGCCTACAGCGGCGCGTTCTCTCGCTGGATCTGCTCGGCCGCCTCCGCCTGGATGCGCTCGAACTGCGCACCCATCGCCGCGGCCAGGGCATTGGCCGCCGAAAGCGGGCGGACCATCACCATCAGATCGTCGATGCGGCCCGCCTCGTCGGTATGGATGAAATCCGCACCGGTGACATGCTTACCGTCGACCGTCGCCTCGAAGATCAACGTCGAGTCGTGCCCCTCGGTGATTTCGCGGACGTAACGGAAGTCCTCGAAGACCCGCATGACGCCGCGCAGAATCGCGGCGGTGATGGCCCGGCCGGGATAAGGCTTGAACGCCACCGGGCTGGTGAACACGACGTTCTCGGCGAGCAACGCCTCGATCGCCGCGCTGTCACGTGCCTCCACGGCCTGTCGGAATGCCTGCATCGCCACCTCGCATATGCAACTGGTTGACTATGCCGAGCATCGTAGCGGGCTTCGCCGCGCCTGCCTAGGCGTTCGGCGCCGCCTGTGCCGAGAAGGCGCCCATCACCGGGGTCCATTCCAGGAATCGCTTCGCGTCGATCAGCCCCTCCCGGGCGAACGGATCGGCCGCGAGCAGCTCCTCCAACGCCGCGGCATCGTCGGCGCGGAACAGCAGCAGCGCGCCGGAGCCGTCGGCATACGGCCCGGTCGACAGGACCACATCCCGGTCGACCAGATTCGACAGCCATTCCCGATGGCGGGGCCGATGCTCGTCTCGCCCGGCGGCGGTGACATCGGAATAGGTGTAGTGGACGGCGAAGATCGGCACGCGAGCTCCCGAAAGATTCAGAGGGTCAACAGCATTCGAGTATTGCCGAGGGTATTCGGCTTGACGTAGCTGAGGTCGAGGAATTCGGCCACACCGGTGTCGTAGGAGCGGCACATCTCCGCGAACACTTCCGCCGTGACGGGCGTGCCGTCGATCTCGGCGAACCCGTGCCGGGAAAAGAACTCCACCTCGAAAGTCAGCACGAACAGTCGCTGCAGCTGGAGTTCGCGGGCGGTCGCGATCAGCTGATCCACGATCAGGCGCCCGACGCCCTGTCCTTTGGCGTCGGGGTGGACGGCGACCGTACGCACCTCGCCCAGATCGGCCCACAGCACGTGTAATGCGCCACATCCCACCAGGCGCCCGTCGGCCTCGGCCACCCAGAATTCCTGGACCGACTCGTAGAGTGTGACGAGATTCTTCTCCAGCAGAATGCGGCCCGCGTAGACGTCGACGAGGCTTTTGATCTCGGGCACATCCGAGGTGCGGGCGCGTCGGACGACCACGGTGCCGGGGCCGGTGGCGCCGATCGAATCAGTGTGGTGTGCCCGCGTCGTCATGGGGTGCACAGTAGTCGGGTCGTTAACCGATAGTCTGGTGGAGTGCCGCACATCTCGTCCGCCCGCCTGCCTCGATCCGCCGGGGGCCGCGGCTGCGTGCATTCCGGCCGGGGGTGCCGGTGAGCGTGCAGAGCGACGACATGGACCGGACCTGGGCCGAGGCCGGCAGAGCGCGGGCGAATCTCGTTCCGCCGCAACCGAAGCGGACGGTCGAGCCGTCCGCGGTGCCACTGATGAACATCGCCAACATTCTCACGGTCCTGCGCATCGTGATCGTGCCGATCTTCCTGCTGGCGCTGTTCGCCGCCGGCGGCCACGACACCGGGTGGCGGATCGCCGCGGCCGCGCTGTTCGGCGTCGCGGCCATCACCGACCGCATCGACGGACAGCTCGCGCGCAAGTACGGACTGGTCACCGACTTCGGCAAATTGGCGGATCCGATCGCCGACAAGGCGTTGATCGGTGCGGCCCTGATCGGGTTGTCGGCGCTGGGCGATCTGCCGTGGTGGATCACTGTCGTGATCTGTGCCCGCGAGATCGGCGTGACGTTGCTGCGACTGGCGGTGGTGCGCCGCGGCGTGATTCCGGCCGGCCGCGGCGGTAAGGCCAAGACCCTGGTGCAGTCGGTGGCGATCGCCGTTCTGCTGCTGCCGCTGGCGGGCGCGTGGGCGAGCGCCGGAATGGCGCTGATGTATGTCGCCGTGGTGCTGACCGTGGTGACCGGACTGGATTACGTGGTGCAGGCGGCCCGATTGTGGGCGCGGCCGGTCGAGCGGCGGTGACGACGGTGGGCACCGAGGTGGCCGCCGCCGACCCGCTGGCCGCTGTCCCCGAGGCCGGCGAACTGGTGGCGACGCTGACCCGCATCGGTCAGACCGTGGCCACCGCCGAATCCCTGACCGCCGGTTTGCTCGCGGCCACCATCGCGGGGGTGCCGGGAGCCAGTGTGGTGTTGCGCGGCGGAGTGATCGTCTACGCCACCGATCTCAAACATCGCCTGGCCGGCGTGAGCGAGGACACCTTGGCCACGGACGGGCCGGTCGCGGCCGGAACCGCCGAACAGCTCGCCGTCGGCGCGCGCACGGTGTGCGGGGCCGACTGGGGGATCGGATTGACCGGCGTCGCCGGGCCGGACCCGCAGAACGGCTGCCCGGTCGGCACCGTCTTCCTGGGGCTGAGCGGGCCCGAAGGGACCGAGGTGGTGCGGTTGCAGCTGGCCGGGGACCGGTGGACGATCAGGATGAGCGCCGTTCGTACGGCCGTCGCGGAGCTGCTGCGCCGCGTCGGTGGCGGCGACCGCACCGGCACCGGCTGACGACGGCTTTCCGGTGGCTGCCGATCGGTTCCCGCGGACGGGAACCAACGGGGTGGCATGCGACGTTGGCACTGTAGACGGAGGGGTGCGTCACGCTCGACGGCGGTCGCGCTCGGCCCGGTGAGGCGAGAACGTGAGGAGAACGAGATGACGCTGCTTCGAGAGGCCATCGGCGAGAGTCTGCGGCGCGCTCGGATCGCCCAGAGCCGGACCCTGCGCGAGGTGTCGACGTCGGCACGCGTGAGCCTGGGCTATCTGTCCGAAGTCGAACGCGGCCGGAAAGAGGCCTCGAGCGAGCTGCTGGCCGCGATCTGCCAGGCGCTGGACGTGCCGCTGTCGCAGGTGCTGGTCGACGTGAGCGCCACCATGGCCGACGCCGACGCCCCGGCCCCCGCGACGGAGACCGCCGACACCGCGCCCGCCGCGAGTGCGTCGGCCCGTGCGGGAATCGCCGAGGACACCCGGATCGTGATTCCGGCCCCGAAGGCCGAGAAACTGGTCTTGGTGCAAGCGAAGTGACTCGCCGCGAACCGGCGATCACAACTGCCGGCGCCGGATCGGCGCCGGCAAGGCTGTACGACGGAGCGGAAACCGATAGATTCTCTGTAAGCGTCGGTTACGGGTGGTTCGGCAGCCCGGATCCGATGCCGTGGAGGATAGGGACACAGGGGTGCGTGACGGTCGCGCACCGCCGCCGTGCTGGGGCGCGGCGTAGTCAGATGGAGGCGGGATCAATCGATGGCTAATCCGTTCGTGAAGGCCTGGAAGTACCTGATGGCCCTCTTCGATTCGAAGATCGAGGAGCATGCGGATCCGAAGGTGCAGATTCAGCAGGCTATCGAGGAAGCCCAGCGTCAACACCAGGCCCTGTCGCAGCAGGCCGCGTCGGTGATCGGTAACCAGCGCCAGCTGGAGATGAAGCTCAACCGTCAGCTCGACGAGGTCGAGAAGCTCAACGCCAACGCGCGCCAGGCCGTCCAGCTGGCCGATCAGGCCAATGCCGCCGGCGATGCCGACAAGGCGATCCAGTACACCAACGCCGCCGAGGCGTTCGCGGCCCAGCTGGTCACCGCCGAACAGTCCGTCGAGGACCTGAAGGTGCTGCACGACCAGTCGCTGCAGGCCGCCGCCCAGGCCAAGAAGGCGGTCGAGCAGAACGCCATGCTGCTGCAGCAGAAGGTCGCCGAGCGCACCAAGCTGCTCAGCCAGCTCGAGCAGGCCAAGATGCAGGAGCAGGTCTCCGCATCGCTGCAGCAGATGGATTCGACGCTGTCCGCTCCCGGCAGCACCCCCAGCCTGGACGCGGTGCGCGAGAAGATCGAGCGTCGCTACGCCAACGCGCTGGGCGCCGCCGAGCTCGCGCAGAACACCGTGCAGGGCCGCATGATGGAGGTGCAGCAGGCCAGCGTGCAGATGGCCGGCCACAACCGCCTCGAGCAGATCCGCGCCTCCATGCGTGGCGACGCGCTGCCCTCGGGTGACTCCGCCGGTCAGTCCATCGCCAACCCGGCTCAGCCGCAGGTGAACAAGGGCCAGGCCGCGCAGCAGTAAGGCGCGTAGCGGGTCGATCGGAAGGCTGGGCAGATGGGACGAACGCGGGCAGGTAACGAGCCCGCGCCGACCCGTGCGCGGCCCTGGTCCCGATCCGCTCGCGGCGCCGCGGCCGCGCCGCCCGCCTCCGCCGCACCGTCGGCCGATGCGGCGCGGACGCCACTGACGACCTCCCCACCCGTCACCGACGCCGCCGCGTGGCAGTCGATCGCCGAATCCATTGAGCGGCATCGCGTTTCCGGTGCGGCCACGCCTTCACCGGCTTTCGAGGAGAACGCGGTGACCGGCGTCGACGATCCCTCGCCGCCGGGCGTGACCACATCCGCCGCGTATGCCGAGCCCGAAGGTGCCGGTGCGCACCGTCGATCGTCCGAGGCGGTGGACGACACGGCCGCGGACCGGAACTCCCGGGCCGAGGGCCGAGACGTGAACACCCGTCGCCGCGCGGCGCGCGAGATTCTGCGCGGTCGTCGTGTAGCGCCGTCCGGTCGTCGGTCTCGTCGGCGTGGCAAGGCTCCCGATATCGAATCCGATGGCGGCCGGACGATAGTCGATCCCGCATCGGACACGGACAACCCGAGCGCTCACGGCGTCGACCACGAGATCCGTGAGCCGGACAGCGGGCCCGCTTGGTCGCCCACCGGATCACGCGGAGCCGGTGGGAATGCGCGCGAGCGCCGTCGTTCGCCTGGCCGAGGTGCGTTTCGCGATCCCATCGCCCACACCGTGGCCGCGGAGGAGCCGCTCGCACGCGCCGCGCGGGTTCCGGGCACGCTACGCGACGCCGGGGAATTCGCCTTGCATGCGGTCCGGAAGTGGGCCGACCCGCGGGAGCGGGAACTTCGCCGCCGGCGGCGGGTGCGGCGACGCAGCCTCCGCTGGAGCGCGGCCTCGGGCGTGACCGCGCTGGGAACGGCCGGACTGGTCGCGATCTCGGCGCCCGTGTGGGCGGTTGTGGTGGTCGGTGGCGGTGCGGCCGCGCTGGTGACCGGCGCGGCGGTGAGCACCCGCCGATACCTGGAGTTGCGTCGAAACCCCTTGCCGCCCGCGGCGTTCGTACCCCGGCGGCTGCCCGCAGCGCAGTCCGCGGCGCGGGCGCCCATCGCCCGGCTGGTCCGGGCGGAACGCGCCTTTCACGCCCTCGGCCGTCAGATCGAGGCGAGCGGGCGAATCCCGGCCGACGATTTCGCCGACACCGTGGCGACCGCGGCATCCGGCGCGGCCGCCCTGCACGCTCTCGCCGGGGATATCGCGGCGATGGAAAAGGCGCTCGCGGTGGTTGCGACCTCGCATGCCGGGGCGGGATTGCGGCAGCAATCGGGCGCGATGGTCGGCCGGCTGGAATCCGGCGTGACCGAATACGAGCAGCTTGTCGCCGCGGCCGGTCAGATCCTGGCGGCCGGGGCGAGCGAAGCGCCGGCCCCGGCGGACGAATTCGGCTGGACCATGTTCACCCTGCGCGAGGCGGCCGACCGACTGGACGGCTGGGCTCAGGCCCTCACCGACCTGGCCGACCGGCACTGAGCGCGGGCACTTGGGCGGCGTCGGGTCCCTGGGGCCGGTGGCGCCGCGTTCAGGGCCGATCCTCGCGGCTGATCCGGCTAGGGGTTCACCCTGATATTTCCCGGATATCGGTTGTGACCTGGTGATTTTCCGGCGTCGAGTTGACAGTATGGAGGAGTCGGATCGCGTTGACGGCGGTTCGGAAACCTTCGGGAGGAATGGACATGTTCTGGAAGATTCTGGGCGTCGTCGCGCTCGTGTGGCTGGCGCTGATCGTGATCGGCGCGCTGGTCAAGGCGTTGTTCCCGATCCTGATGATCAGCGTCGTGGTCTTCGGCCTGTACCTGCTGTACAAGGCCGTCTCCGGCTCGAACAAGTCGACGGTCACCAAACTGTAGTGAGCCAACCCAGGGCCGTTCGGTACGAATACCGAACGGCCCCTTGCTGTTTCGCGACGGCGAAGCCGAGGAACCGGTCGTGTTAGCGTTTCGGAGCGGTGCACGTTCATGGTTCTCGGCCGCCTCGATTGTGGACCGACGGAGCGAAGCGGAGGCAGATGTTAGAGCTACCCGAGGATTGGGAGCGCGGTCTGGTGATCGTCGCCCATCCCGACGATATCGAGTACGGTGCCGCGGCCGCGGTGGCGCGCTGGACGAAGCAGGGTAAGCACATCCGGTATCTGCTGGCGACCAGCGGCGAGGCCGGGATCGCGGGCCTGCCGCCGGCCGAGTGTGGTCCGGTGCGGGAGCAGGAGGAGATCGCGTCGGCGCGCGCGGTCGGGGTCGAGGATGTGGAGTTTCTCGGCTATCCGGACGGGCGGATCGAGGGTGGGCTCGGTTTGCGCCGCGATCTGGCCGCGGCGATCCGGCGGCATCGACCGGAGATGGTGGTGTTGTTCAATTTCGGCGACACCTGGGCGCCGGGTTATGCGAACAGCGCCGATCATCGCGCGGTGGGGCGCAGTGCGCTGGACGCGATCTCGGACGCGGGCAACGAATGGATCTTCCCGGAGCTGGCCGAATTGCCGATCTGGACGCCGCGCTGGGCGGCGGTGGTGGGTCCGGTGGCGACGCATGCGGTGGATGTCACCGATACCGTTCGGGCGGCGGTGGATTCGCTGATGCAGCACAGTCGCTACCTGAGCGCGCTGAGCGACGAGCCGGTGGCGGATCAGGCCCGCGCCATCGTGGATCGGGCCACGGGACCGCAAGCGGGTTTCGATGCCGAGCGGGCGGTCGGATTCGAGCTGTACCACTTCGCCGACTGATCGCCGGCACTGTGAGCGGCCACGATCGTCCCGGGCGCCGTTCATGACCGTCGGGTAGCTGTGCCCGCCCGGCATCGGGCAGGGAGGGGGTATGGCAGGGTGGGGCGCATGCGAGTGGCTGTCGTCGCGGGTCCGGATCCGGGTCATGCGTTTCCGGCGATCGCGCTGTGCCTGCGGTTTCTTCAGGCGGGCGATGATCCGGTGTTGTTCACCAGTCCGCGCTGGTTCGATGCGGCGCGGGACGCGGGCATCGCGGTGCGGCGGTTGAAGGGTTTGGCGCCGCGCCCGCAGGACGACGACGCCGACGCCGGCGCGCGGATCCACGAACGCGCGGCGCATATCTCCTCGGAGATCCTCCCCGATCTCAGTGCGATGCTGCCGGAGCTGGTGGTTTCGGATGTGCTCACCGCCGGCGGTGGGATGGCCGCCGAGCGGCTGGGGGTGCCGTGGGTCGAGTTGTCGCCGCATCCGCTGTATCTGCCGTCGAAAGCGTTGCCTCCCATCGGCAGTGGGCTCGCGCCGGGGGAGGGCCTGCGTGGGCGGATGCGCGATACGGTGCTGCGCGGGCTGACCGCGCGCGCCATTACCCGCGGTGAGCGCCAGCGTGGAGCGGCCCGGGCGAGTGTGGGCCTGCCGGAGGTGGATCCGGGTCCGGACGCGCGGTTGATCGCCACGCTGCCCGCTCTGGAGGTCGAACGGCCGGATTGGCCCGCGGACGCGCACGTGGTGGGGCCGCTGTTGTGGGAGCCGACCTCGGAGCTGCTGGCGCCGCCGCCCGGCGACCGGCCGCTGGTGGTGGTCGCGCCCTCGACCGCCCGGACCGGGTTCGATGATCTGGCGACCGGTGCGTTGGAGGCGCTCGCGGACAGTGCTGTGCGCGTGGCGATTTCGATGCTCGATACGCCCCCTGCGGATCTTCCGCCGTGGGCGACGGCGGGTCTGGGACGGCAGGACGAGCTGTTGCGCCACGCCGCCGTGGTGGTCGGCGGCGGGGGACACGGATTGCTGGCCAAAACTCTGCTCGCCGGCGTGCCGATCGTGACGGTGCCCGGTGGCGGGGATCAGTGGGAACTGGCCAATCGTGCCGTCCGCCAGGGGAGTTCGCTGCTGGTGCGGCCGTTCACCCCGGAATCGCTGCGCGCGGCGGTGCACACCGTTCTCGGCGACGAGTCCTATCGCAAGGCCGCCGCCGCGGCCGCGGCCACCGTCTCCGATGTCGCCGATCCGATCGACATCTGTCACCGCACGCTGGATCGGGCTCGCGCGAGCTGACCGCACGCCCGCCGGCGGTTCGTGCGCGACCGGTACCCTCGGCACGGTGCGGTTGACTGAATTTCAGGAACTCTTGCATACCGAATTCGGCGTCGCCCGCGGCGACCTGCTGCTGGCCGATCATGTCCTGCCCTCGATGAACGGCCGTACCGGCGCCCAGGCGATCGAGGACGGTATCGACCCGCGCGAGGTCTGGCGGGCCTTGTGTGCGGAATTCGACGTACCGAAGAACCGCTGGTGAGCGCCGGCCGTCGGCTGCGTCACAGCGACCTTGACCTCGAGCTTGCTCGAGGTTGCAGGGTGGTCGCATGGATACCGAGATCACCGAGAACCGGATTCGGGAACTACTGGACCGGTCCGAGATAACCGACTTGCTGGACCGCTATCTGCGTTCGCTCGACGAGGGTGTGTTCGACGACCGGTGGGCGCGCACCTACTACACCGAGGACGCGACCGCGGAGATGCCGATCGGCACCGTCCACGGCCGCGACGCCGTACTCGCGCACATCCGGCGCGGGATGGCGCTGTTCGACCGGACCGTTCACCTGGGAACCAACGCGGTGATCGAGATCGACGGCGACCGCGCCACGGCGCGCGGCGCTCAGTTGAGCACCCATGTCCTCGCCGATGGTTCCGAGGCGGTGTTCATCTCTGCGGGCCATGCCGACACCGAATTGGTCCGCACAGCCGACGGCTGGCGGATCCGGGCCTCCTCGCTGCGCATCACCTGGACTCAGGGAACCCCGCCGCGATTGCCGGCGGGGCTCGGATCCGAAGGGTGACCGCATTTTCTCCGGGCAATCGGCGCCGATTCAGCCGACCTGGATCTCGGCGGCAGCCGGTTCCGCCGGCTCGGTGGTCCCGGCACGGGTGCGGAACAGGGCGAAGGCGATGATGCCGAGAACGATGCCCACACCCGCCGCCACCGCGACCGCGGCGTCCAGCCCGGACACGAACTGCGACACCGTGATCCGGCCCTCGCCCGCCGAGCTGCGGAATACCGTGCCGAGTACCGCGACACCGAGGGCCAGGCCCAGCTGCCGGGCGGTGTTCACCGCTCCGGCGGCGGTGCCGCTCTGCTGCGGAGGCACCGCGGCCATCGCGACCGCCACCAGCGGCGGCGCGAGCACACCGATGCCGATGCCGATCACCACGTAGCCGAAAAGGAGTGCGCTCCAGGTGGATCCGGCGTCGATCACGCCGAGCAGGCCCGCCCCGATACCGGTGATCACCAATCCGCCACCGATGGTCCAGCGGGGAGCCACGTCGTGCAGCCACCGCCCGAACGCGCCCGAGACCACGAACGCCGTCGCCGCCATCGGCAGCATGGACAGGCCGGCGCGCAGCGGGCTGAGCTGCAGCGGCTGCTGCAACCACAGCGAGATCAGGGGACTGCTCGCGAAGGCGGCGAAATTGAAGCCCGCCGCCGCGACCAGGGTGGCCGTGAATTCCCGGTTGCGCAGCAGTGCGAGCGGGAACATCGGTGTGGCGCTGCGTGATTCGACGAGAGCGAAGCCGGCGAGCGCGATCGCGCCGAGGATCAGCGTGCCGACTGCCGCGCCGTCGCCCCACCCGTCTTCCCCGCCCCGGATGATGCCGTAGGTCAGCGCGGTCGCCGCGACGGCGAAGGCGGCCATCCCGGCGACGTCCACGCTACGGCCGGGCCGGCGCGGCGACGGGCCGAAGGCGTACAGCGACAGCACGATGGTGACCGCCGCGATCGGCAGGTTCACCAGGAAGATCCACCGCCACGACAGCAGGTCGGTCAGTACCCCGCCGAGCACCACCCCGATGCCGGCGGCCGCCCCGGCGACCGCACCCCACGCGCCGAACGCGGTGCCGCGATCGCGGCCGATGTAGGTGGCGTGCAGCAGCGACAGAGTGGTCGCGAACATGGCCGCACCGCCCACTCCCTGCACGGCCCGCGCGGCCACCAGCAGGGCCGAGGACTGAGCCAGTCCGCAGGCCAGAGAGGCGGCCGCGAATATCGCCAGACCCGCGAGATAGGTGGGTTTGGCGCCGAATCGGTCGGCGAACGAGCCCAGCACCAGCAGCAGTGCCGCCAGGCCCAGCGCGTAGCCGTCGACGACCCATTGCAATCCCGACAGTCCGGTGCCGAGATCGGCGGCGATGTCCGGGAGCGCGACGTTGACGATCGTGACGTCGATGAGCAGCATGAGCGTGCCGAGGCACGCCGCGAACAAGGGGAGCCATTTCCGCACGGCGACCTCCGGGTAGTGCGAACGATATCGACGCCAAGCGTGCGAGATGTTTGAATATCCATCCAGCTATCCGGCCGTCGATGCGAGATTCCGCCTGTGAACCCCGAAGACGAAATCGAATCCTCCGTTCTCGATACGCTCGACAAGCAGATCGTGCACGGCCTGGTCACCGATGCCCGCATCCCGTTCGCCACCCTCGGCGCGATCCTCGGTGTCTCCGAGCAAACCGTGGCCCGCCGCTATCGATCGATGCGCCAACGCGGCATCCTGCACGTCTCCGGCCAGGTCAACGCCATGCCGCTGGGGAATACGCGCTGGATGCTGCGGGTGCGGTCCACCCCGGACAAGGCGCTGCGGCTGGCCGAATCGCTGGCGCGGCTGCCGGATGTGAGCTGGGTGGCGCTGCTGTCGACCGGTTCGGAGGTCACCTGTGTGAGCCGCCCGCGCTCGATCGAACAGCGAGATGCGTTGCTGCTCAACGTTCTTCCGCGGGCCAGCCAGGTCACCGGGTTGATGGCCTACGAGATCATCCACCGGTTTCCGCTGGCGGAGGAGTGGCCGCGCTACAGCCGCTTGCTGACCGCCGAACAGCTGCGGCGGCTGGGACCGCGGCCCGCGATGAACGATCAGCGCGGACCCGACGCGCCGATGGACCTGTCCGCGGCCGACGAGGCGATGCTCGCGCTGCTGGCCCGCGACGGACGCGCCTCCTATGCCCGGCTGGCGGCCGAAACCGGCTGGAGTCCGACCCGGGTCGCGCGGCGGATGTCCGAGCTGGCGGCGGCGGGCGTGCTGTATTTCGATCTCGATTTCGCCGTCGAGCGCATGGGATACGCGGTGCGGGCCTCGCTGTGGGTGCGGACGCGCCCGGCCGAGCTCGACGCCGTCGGCCGGGCGATCGCCACCCATCCGGAGACGGCGTTCGTCGCGGCCACCACCGGGCCCACCAATCTGGTCGCCTCCATCGTCTGCCGCGACAGTTCGCACCTGTACCGCTACCTCACCGAGCGGCTGGGGGCTCTGGACGGGATCGTCGACGTCGAGGTCACCCCGACGCTGCGGATGCTGAAACAGGCGCAGGCGTTGATGCAGACCGACCGGATCGCGGTGGTGCCGACGGCAACTCGATGACGAGGCCACGGCCGGATCGAGGCCGCATGACCGGCCGGACAGCGCGGCGATTGCCGGGAACGGGGTGCGGCTGTGCGGCTGCCGTGCGTGTCGGCGGGCGCGTCGCTTGCCTCGAACACGTGTTCGTCTAAGCTTGCCGTCAGAACTTGTCGGTGCCGCCCTCTACCGTGGGCGCTAACCACACAACGAGACTTACCCGTCAGAAGGGGAACAGACGATGGCACCACAGGCCTACGACCGCGACAAGGCGCTCGAGCTCGCTCTGGCGCAGGTCGAGAAGAGCTTCGGTAAGGGCGCGATCATGCGCCTGGGCGAGGAGGCGCATCAGCCCATCTCGGTCATTCCGACGGGTTCGATCGCGCTGGATGTGGCGCTGGGCATCGGCGGTCTGCCGCGTGGCCGCGTCGTGGAGATCTACGGTCCGGAATCCTCCGGTAAGACCACGGTCGCTCTGCACGCCATCGCCAACGCGCAGGCCAACGGCGGACTCGCGGCCTTCATCGACGCCGAGCACGCGCTGGATCCGGAATACGCCCGCAAACTCGGTGTCGACACCGACGCCCTGCTGGTGTCGCAGCCCGACACCGGTGAGCAGGCGCTGGAGATCGCCGACATGCTGGTGCGCTCCGGCGCGCTGGACATCATCGTCATCGACTCCGTCGCGGCGCTGGTACCGCGTGCGGAAATCGAGGGCGAGATGGGTGACAGCCACGTCGGTCTGCAGGCCCGCCTGATGAGCCAGGCGCTGCGCAAGATGACCAGTGCGCTCAACAACTCCGGCACCACCGCCATCTTCATCAACCAGCTGCGCGAGAAGATCGGCGTGATGTTCGGCTCGCCCGAAACCACCACGGGTGGTAAGGCATTGAAGTTCTACGCCTCCGTGCGTCTGGATGTGCGCCGCATCGAGACGCTGAAGGACGGCAGCGATGCGGTGGGTAACCGCACCCGCGTCAAGGTCGTCAAGAACAAGGTGTCGCCGCCGTTCAAGCAGGCCGAATTCGACATCCTCTACGGTGCCGGCATCTCCAAGGAGGGCTCGATCATCGATATGGGTGTCGATCAGGGCTTCATCCGCAAGTCCGGCTCCTGGTACACCTACGAGGGCGATCAGCTCGGCCAGGGCAAGGAGAACGCCCGCAAGTTCCTGCTGGAGAACACGGACGTACGCGACGAGATCGAGAAGAAGATCAAGGAGAAGCTCGGCATCGGTGCCGACGTCACCGCAGACACGGGTGCCGAGGCGCCCGTCGACTTCTAACCGATGCCGCACCGGGAAGCGCCGGGGTCCACACCCCTCCCGGACCCTGGCGCCTCTCGGCTCGACGCCGTCGAACGCCTGCGGCGGCAACTGGAAGACATCGACTCCCGCTCCCGACGCAGTGGCGACCCGGACGACGAGTCGTGGCCGAAACCCGTTCGCCGACAGGGCGGTTCGCCCCGTCGCCGGCGATCGAAGCAGGACGCGAGGGATTCGCCCACCGGTGTATGGCGTTCCGACGACGGCCCGGTGGCCCAGCATGATTCGGTCGATGCCACGGGCACATCCGGCCCCGTCGACCGGCCGGTATTCGAGCCTGAGCTTCCGCCCCGCATCGAGCCGGAGATTCGGTCCGGTTCCGAGCCCGACGCTGGGCGTCGTGGTGGGCTCGAGGGGCGGGACGGTTCCGAGCCTGAGGGGCGGATGCGGTCGAGTGTCGAAGCCGCGATCTCCGGTCGTTTCGGTGATGGCTCTGCGACACAAGCCTCCCAGGCGCGCAATCGAATGCGCGCACTGCAGGCCGAGGTCGACGCGCTGCAGCGCGGGTGGGGCGAGCGCGTCGACGGCGATCGTCAGTCCGACCGCATCCACCGGGCGGAGGGGCAGCCGAAGGGTAGCGACAACGGCTCGTTCGTTCCGGACGACCGGGGCTCGAGAAAACGGTCACGCGGGGGCGGCGGCGACGGGGGAGGGCGCCGGGGTGCGGGGCGTCGATCCGGCACCGACGGCGGGAAGCGTTCCGACGCCGCGCAATCCGCTGCACCGAAGGCGGGGACCGAGGCGCAGGCCAAGGACATCTGCCTGCGCCTGCTCACCGATCGGGCGCGCAGCCGCGCCGAACTGGCGGACAAACTGGCGGCCAAGGGGTTCGCGTCCGAGGTCGCCGAGCGGGTATTGAACCGCCTCGCCGAGGTCGGGCTGATCGACGATGCGGCCTTCGCCGAACAGTGGGTGCATTCCCGTCACACCTTCTCCGGCAAGGGGAAAAAGGTTCTCGCGCAAGAACTTCGACGGAAAGGGGTGTCCGACGCCGACGCCGGGCCCGCGCTGGCCGCCATCACCCCGGCCGACGAGAGCGCCTGCGCCGCCGAACTGGTCCGCCGCAAGCTCACCACCCTGCCGCCGGACCTCCCCACCGACAAGAGGACCAACCGGCTGGTGAGCATGCTCGCCCGCCGCGGCTACAACCAGTCCATGGCCTACGCCGTGGTCAAGGACGAGCTCGCCGCGGCCGCCACGTCGAGCAGTGGCCCCGACGGTTTCGACCACACAGATCCCGTCGCGGACGACGAACCCGCCGACGGTGCCGGGCCTTCTGTAGCGGAACATCATTCGCCGAGCGGCCGGGGCGGCGGAGGGGCCGGGCTCGGCGGGATCGGGGCGGTGTCGCGGAAGTCCGGGCCCGACGACGCCGAGCACGCCGCGGAGTTGGTGCGGAAAAAGCTCGCGACGCTGTCGCGCGATGTACCGCGGGACAAGGCAACCGCGCGGCTGGTGGGCATGCTCGCCCGCCGCGGCTACCCACAGTCCATGGCGTATGCCGTGGTGAAGGATGAAATGGCCGCGGCCGCGCAATCCTTTGCCGCACAGCCGAACCGGACCGAGAACTCCGTCGGCGATACCGAGGAGAGCGCCGGCACGGATGCGGTAGCGGCGGATTCCGGCCACGACGACGCGGAGCGAGCAGCGGAACTGGTGCGCCGCAAAATGCGCATCCTGCCGCGAAACCTCTCTGAGGACAAGGTGGTCAATCGCCTCGTCGGCATGCTCGCCCGCCAGGGATACCGGCAGTCGATCGCCTACGCCGCCGTGCGCGCCGAACTCGCGCAGGGTTACCCGCCCGCGTGACTCGACCGGTGTCCGGTGCAGGCCCTATGCTGCGCTGATGACCACCGACGTGCGGGGCGGCGGCAGCCGGCGCCGACACGTCGGGGCGGTCGCCGTCTGGGTCGGGCTGGCGGTGGCGGGGTCGTTCACCCGTCCGTTCGGTGTCGCCGCGACGGTGCTGGTCGCCGGTGTCGCAGTCGTGGTCGCCGTCGGTGCCCTTCGGGTCGGGACACGGCGAATGTCGCTCACGCCGGCGGTTCGGCGCGCGGTGGTGGTGTGGTCGATCCTGTTCGCAGCCGTACTGGCGTGGGAACTGTATGCCTGGCTGTCCCAGCCCGCACTGCTCGTCCCCGACGCCGCCCATCCGACCCTGTCGACCCTGCTCAGCCCCGCGCTGGAGGCTGGGCCGGGCCGCTTCCTCGGATGGCTGATCTGGTTGGGGGCCGGATGGTGGCTGGTGCGGAAATGACCGATCGCGCCCTCGTGATCACGGGATTCGCAGTCCTGGCCGTCATCGTGATCAGCACGGCGGTGGTGGCATATTGGCGCCGTATATCGTTCGCCGGCCTCGGCGACACCGTGCGCTGTCTGACCCGCACCCGAACCGCCCGCATCGTCGCGGTAATCCTGTGGGCGTGGCTCGGCTGGCATTTCCTGGCCAGATAGTCGCAGGGAAGGCACAGCGGCCGATTGGACACCCATCCCCGGCCGCCGCGAGTGGCGTGGCCCGGCGACCGGGGTGGTGCGCGTTCAGGATCGACCATCGAGCCGGCGGGTGCGAGGGTTGTGCTCGGTGCGAGCGCAACTCGTCCCGCGGAGGACGTCGACACCGTCGCCCTGCCCAGCTGCGCACCCGAATCCGCCGCGATCGCCGAACCGCCTGGTTACGGCGCCGCGGTCCGGCTCAGCGACAGATCCACGCCCGGCGCGGCATCGGTGAGCACCGAATTCACACCCAGTACCGTCCGCCCCCGGCGCCGCGACCGCAACCGCTGCTCCACTCTGGTGGCGAGGACAGTCAGCGCCCAGTTCAGGGCGATCATGATGACGGCGACCACGATCAGCGCCGGCACGGTGTTCTGCTCGGCCGCACCCAGCTGCTGACCCTGGCGCACGATTTCCTGATAGGTGATCTGGTAGCCGAGTGCGGTGTCCTTGAGCGCCACGACCATCTGCGAGATCAGCGCAGGCAGCATCGCCGTCACCGCCTGCGGCAGCAGGATGATCCGCATCATCTGCGCCTTGCGCAATCCCAGCGCCTGGGCCGCCTCGGTCTGGCCGCGCGGCAGCGATCGAATGCCCGAGCGCACGATCTCGGCGATCACCGACCCGTTGTACACGGTCAGGGCGATCACCACGGCCGCCAGCGCCAGCTGGTCGGAGGCGAACAGATTGTCCTTGGCGAACCAGTTGTAGAGGAAGATCATCAGGATCAGCACCGGAATGGCCCGGGCCACCTCGACGATCACCCCGGCCACCCACCGCACGACGCGATGCTCGGACAGGCGCAGCAAGCCGAAGACCACGCCGATCACCATCGCGAACACGATCGCCAGCGCGGCGGCCACCAGGGTGCCGCGCAAGCCGGGCAGGATGTAGGTCTGCCAGACCTCCGACTCTACGAACGGCTTCCACTTCTCGGCGGTGAGCTGGCCCTTCTCGTCGAACGCCCGCCACACCAGCCAGCCGAGCACCACCAGGACCGCCAGCACCAGCACCGAATACAGCGCATGCCGCCGGCGCGCCTTCGGGCCGGGGACGTCGTAGAGGACCGAGGCATTCGCACTCATCGCTTCACCTCGAATCGCTTGGCCAGCCAGCCGAACAGCAATCCGGTGGGCAGCGTGAGAATGACGAAGCCGAGGGCGAAGATCGCGCCGATGGCGAGAATGTCGGCCTCGGTCTCGTTCATGGAGGCCATCAGAGCCGCCGCCTCGGCCACACCGATCGCCGACGCGATCGTGGAATTCTTCGTCAGCGCGATCAATACGCTGCCCAGCGGCGCGATCACCGACCGGAACGCCTGCGGCAACACCACATGTCGCAGATTCTGACCGAAAGTCAAGCCCAGTGACCGTCCCGCCTCGGACTGCCCCAGCGGCACGGTGTTGATACCCGCGCGCAGCGATTCACACACGAACGACGCCGTGTACACACTCAAGCCGAGGACGGCGAAACGAAAGTTGTTGGTGGGCAGGAAATCCAGCCCCGAACTCTCACTCGCGAGTTTGATGCCCAGGGTCGTATAGAGACCGAGTGAGCAGAACACCAGGATCAACGTGAGCGGGGTATTGCGGAACACGGTCACATACGCGGTACCGATCCACCGCGCCACCGGAATCGGCGACACTCGCATCGCCGCCACCAGGGTGCCGATGATCAGCGCCCCGACGGCGGAGAACACGGTCAGTTCGATGGTTACCCAGAAGGCGTCCCACAGCTGATTGTCGTATCGGGAGATCAAGTCGAACACGGTGGACGCGCCCTCCTACTTCTCTGTGCCGGACAGGGTTCCGGGCGGCCGGAACCCGCGCCGAATCAGTAGCGGTCGACCTGCGGCGGCGACGGGATCGGGAAGGTGTTGCCGAAGTTCTTCTCCAGCGAGGCTTTCCAGGAGCCGTCGTTGATCATCGCCTCGATCGCATCGTTGATCTTGTCGCGAGACTCCTTGTCGCCCTTCTTCAGGCCGATGCCGTAGTTCTCGGTCGTGAACGGCTGCCCGACCACCTTCAACTGGCCCGGAGATTGCGCGGCGTAACCGGCCAGAATGATGTTGTCGGTGGTGACCGCGTCCACCGCCCCGGATTTCAGCGCCTCCACGCACAGCGAATAGGTGTCGTATTCCTGCAACTGCACATCGTTGGCGAAATTCTTCTGAATGTTCTGCGCCGGTGTGGATCCCTTCACCGAGCAGAGCTTCTTGCCGCCCTTCAGCGATTCCGGACCGGTGATATCGGCGTTGTCGGCGCGCACCAGCAAGGATTGGCCCGCAACGTAATACGGCCCGGCGAAGTCGACCTTCTGCTTGCGCTGATCGGTGATCGAATAGGTGGCGACCACATAATCGACCTGCCCGTTCTGGATCAGCGTCTCGCGTTGTGCGGAGGGAGCCTCCTTGAAGGTGATCTTGTCCGGGCTCACG
Source organism: Nocardia sp. 852002-51101_SCH5132738 (assembly GCF_001665695.1). Taxonomy (NCBI): domain Bacteria; kingdom Bacillati; phylum Actinomycetota; class Actinomycetes; order Mycobacteriales; family Nocardiaceae; genus Nocardia; species Nocardia sp. 852002-51101_SCH5132738. Next base: position 72,258 of record NZ_LZML01000035.1, read on the forward strand.
CCGAGCTTTCCGGCGACGTAGGTCGCCACATCCACATCGGATCCGGAGAACGACCCGTCCCGATTGCGCAGGCCCAGACCCGGCTGATCGAATTTGATGCCGATGGTGAGTTTGCCTTCCGACGCGTGTTCGGTGGCGGTCTTGTTGCTGCCGCCGCCGCATCCGGTCGCGACGACCGCGATGGCCAGCGCGCCGATGCCGAACCGCAGCGCTCGGGTGATCCTCATCGAATGCCTTCTCTCTCGTGAAGTGTGAAGGGTCCTCCGCGGTGCGCGGGCCGGTCATCGATCCCGCCGCGGTCGTGCATTGCGATCAATGGCTCAAGATTTTGCCCAGGAAATCCTTGGCACGCTCGGAAGCGGGTGCGGTGAAGAAGGTTTCGGGCGCCGTGTCCTCGACGATCCGGCCGTCGGCCATGAACAGCACACGGTCTCCGGCGCGGCGGGCGAATCCCATCTCGTGCGTGACCACCAGCATCGTCATGCCCTCCTTGGCCAATGCGACCATCACCTCCAGCACCTCGTTGACCATTTCCGGATCCAGCGCCGAGGTGGGCTCGTCGAACAGCATCACCTTCGGATTCATCGCCAACGCCCGGGCGATGGCCACGCGCTGCTGCTGACCGCCCGACAGCTGCGCCGGATACTTGTCGGCCTGATCGGCGATGCCCACCCGCTCGAGCAGTTCCAGTGCCCGCGCGCGGGCCTGCTTCTTGTCGATGCGGCGCACCTTGACCGGCCCGAGCACGACGTTGTCCAGGATCGTCTTGTGCGCGAACAGATTGAACGACTGGAACACCATGCCCACGTCGGCGCGCAACTTCGCCAGTGCGCGGCCCTCGGCCGGAAGCTCGACACCGTCGACGGCGATGGTGCCGGAATCGATCGGTTCGAGCCGATTGACGGTGCGGCACAACGTGGATTTGCCCGACCCGGAGGGGCCGAGCACGATCACCACCTGCCCCCGCGGCACCTCCAGATTCACATCGCGCAGCACATGCAGATCGCCGAAATGCTTGTCCACGTTGCGCATCGAGATCATCGGTGGAACGGTCGCGGTTCCCGCGGATGCCTCGGCCGCGACCGGATCGGAGGTGTTCCCAGCGCTGGCGGTGCCGGGTGTTGCGTCGGCAGCATCGGTCATGACAGTCGACCCTAGAGCGGTCCTGCGCGAAATGCGCACTTTTGGCGCGTGCGTCGCGCCGTCGCCGCCTGCGCTTAACCCGGTGGTGACCTGGGCACCCGCCCGCGTGACCGGCGTCACCGCGGCCCGGTCCCGGGCGACCGGGGTGGGCGTCCGATTTCGCGCAGCGTCTACCCTGGACCCGTGAATTCGTCCATGCAGGTTGCAGCGCATTCGGCTGCGGGACGCGCCCCCGGTTCGGCCACCGATCCGCAGTCCCCGCGGACCTACGAGGTGCGCACCTACGGCTGCCAGATGAACGTGCACGACTCCGAACGGCTGTCGGGCCTGCTCGAGGACGCCGGATACACCAAGGCGACGGGCGGGCAGACCGCCGATCTGGTGGTGTTCAACACCTGCGCGGTGCGCGAGAACGCCGACAACAAACTGTACGGAACGCTCGGACATCTGGCCCCGATCAAGGCCGAGCGGCCCGGTATGCAGATCGCGGTCGGCGGCTGCCTGGCGCAGAAGGACCGCGACACCGTCGTGCGCAAGGCGCCCTGGGTCGATGTCGTCTTCGGCACCCACAACATCGGGTCGCTGCCGGTGCTGCTCGAGCGCGCCCGCCACAACGAGCAGGCGCAGGTCGAAATCCTGGAATCGCTGGAGGCCTTCCCGTCCACGCTGCCGGCTCGTCGCGAATCCGCCTACGCCGGCTGGGTGTCGATCTCGGTGGGCTGCAACAACACCTGCACGTTCTGCATCGTGCCCTCGCTGCGCGGCAAAGAGGTCGACCGGCGGCCGGGCGATGTGCTGGCCGAGGTGCAGGCGCTGGTGGATCAGGGCGTGCTCGAGGTGACGCTGCTCGGGCAGAACGTCAACTCCTACGGGGTGAACTTCGCCGAACCCGCACTGCCGCAAGGACATCCGGCCGACTTCGCGCCTGAACACCGGGACCGCGGCGCCTTCGCGAAATTGCTGCGCGCCTGCGGCAGCATCGACGGGCTCGAGCGGGTGCGTTTCACCTCGCCGCATCCGGCGGAATTCACCGACGACGTCATCGAGGCGATGGCGCAGACTCCGAACGTGTGCCCGCAGTTGCACATGCCGCTGCAATCGGGTTCGGACCGGGTGCTCAAGGCGATGCGCCGGTCCTACCGCAAGGATCGCTACCTCGGCATCATCGAGAAGGTGCGGGCCGCGATGCCGCACGCCGCGATCACCACCGACATCATCGTCGGCTTCCCCGGCGAGACGGAGGAGGATTTCCAGGAGACCCTGGACGTCGTCCGGCAGGCGCGGTTCACCAGCGCCTTCACCTTCCAGTATTCGATCCGTCCCGGCACGCCCGCAGCCACCATGGCCGATCAGGTGCCCAAGGCGGTGGTCCAGGAGCGCTACGACCGGTTGATCGAACTGCAGGAACAGATCTCGCTGGAAGCCAATCGCGCGCTGATCGGCACCGAGGTCGAACTGCTGGTCGCCGAGGGCGCCGGCAAGAAGAACGCGGCGACCGCGCGGATGAGCGGCCGGGCGCGCGACGGCCGGCTGGTGCACTTCCGGCCCGGCGACGCGGCGATTCGGCCCGGCGATATCGTCACCGTCGACATCATCGAGGCGGCGCCCCACCACCTCATCGCCGACGGTCCGGTCCACACCCACCGCCGCACCCGCGCCGGCGATGCGCACGAACGCGGTGTACTGCCGAAGACCGCACCGATCGGGGTGGGCCTCGGACTGCCGCGGATCGGTGCCCCGGAGACTCCGCCGGCGGCCGCCGGTTGTGAGACTCCGCCGGCGGCCGCCGGTTGTGACACCGGATGCGGGGCGTGACCGATGGCCGAACGCGGGAACGAGGACGCCGATCGCGACGCCACACCGGAGCGATCCGGTGACGCGTCCGCGCCGCAGCACCCGCACCAGCCACCGGCGCAGCAGCCGAACGATGCGACCGAGCCGAATGAGGAGAGCATGAACCCCGCAGAGTCGAAGGTCTTCGAGCAGTTCCGCGGCGACCTCGAGGCCGTCGAACGCAAGATCGCCGGCGAGATCGATCCCGGGACGCGGGCGATGGTGGTCGCGATCGCGGTGTTCGTCCTGCTGCTGTCGCTGGTCCTGCCGCATGCCGGCGCCGCCCGCGGCCTGGATGTGCTGGCCTTCGACAACCATGCGCAGGCCGAGCACATCGGGCTGCCGTCGCGGGTCTTCGAATGGTTCGTGGTGATCTTCGGGATCGGGTTCTCGTCGCTGGCGCTGGTCACCCGCCGCTGGGCGCTGGCTTGGGTCGCGGTCGCCGGATCCGCGGTGGGCAGCGTTTTCGGGGTGCTCTCGATCTGGCACCGCCAGACCCCCGGCCTCGGCAACTACCACGGCGCCGGACCGGGCATCGGACTGATTCTGGCCACGATCGGGATCGTGGTGCTGACCTTCCACTGGATCCGCGTGGTGTGGAGCCGGACCGCGCTCCAGCTCGAGGCCGAAGAGCGCCGGCGCATCGCGGCCGCCGAAAAGGAAGAGCAGGACCGGCGCCGGCTGTTCGGCGACGACAAGTAGCCGGTCCGGCGCTCAGCGTCGCAACGCCACCACGGGGATGGTGCGCTCGGTCTTCTTCGCGTGGTCGGCGAAGAACGGATACAACGCGGTGAGCTCCGTCCACGCCCGGTCGTAGTCGGCGCCCTGCAGCGGTACCGCGGTGGCCGGATAGGTCTCCCGGTCGACCTCGACCGTCACCGCCGGATCGGCGACGAGGTTCAGATACCAGTCCGGATGTTGCGGGGCGCCCACGTTCGAGGCGACGACGAGCAACCGGTCGCCGTCGGGATGGAACATCATCGGCGTGGTGTGCGGCGTCCCCGACCGCCGGCCGGTGGTGGTGAGAAGCACCAGACGATCCCGGTGCATCCCCTCGATCGGGCCACCGGCGCGGAACTGCTCGATGACGCCTCGATTGATCTCGCGGACATCCATGGTCGGCTCCTCGTCGAGATTGCTGCGGGGCGGCGGCGCGTACCGGCCGGTCGGCGGCGAACTCGACACCGCCGGCCGGCGAACGAACGGCTCAGCGCCGGCTGACCGCACCCTCGGCGGCATCCGCCCATTCACGCCATTGCTTGGCCTGCTCGAGCGCCTTCTCGGCATCGCGCGTGCGGCCCGCCGCCTCGGCCTTGGCCGCCTGTTCCTCGAACTGGGCGACCCGCTCGCGGAACTGCGCCGCGCGAGCCATCGCTTCGGGGTCGGTACGCCGCCACTGGGCGTCCACCGCCTCGCGTACCCGCTTCTCCAGCGCCCGCAGTTTGCCCTCGAGTTCGTGCATGCGCTCGCGCGGCACCTTGCCGACCGCATCCCACCGCTCCTGCAGTTCGCGCAGGGCGGCGCGCGCGGAATCCAGTGTCGCGGAATCGGGTTCGATGTGCTCGGGGATGCGGTCCTCGTAGTGGCGCAGCAGTTCCTCCTTGGCCACCGCGTTCTGCCCGAATTCGGCATCGCGTTCGGAGGCGGCGGCGTTGCGCGCGGCGAAGAACACGTCCTGGGCGCTCTTGAAGCGCCGCCACAACTGCTCGTCGGCCTCGCGGGGGGCGCGCCCGGCCGCCTTCCACTCGGTCAGCAGATCCCGGAAGACCGCGGCGGTGCCCACCCAGTCGGTGGAATCGGACAGCTCCTCGGCCCGCGCGCACAGTTCCTCTTTGCGTGCCTTCGCGGCGGCGCGTTCGCGATCGAGTTCGGCGAAGTGCGCGCCCCGGCGGCGGTTGAACGCCTCGCGCGCCTTGGAGAAGCGCCGCCACAGTGCGTCGTCGACCTTGCGGTCCACCCCGCGGATGGACTTCCACTCCTCGAGGATTTCACGCAGCCGGTCACCGGCCGCCTTCCACTGGGTGGATTCGGCGGCGATCTGCTCGGCCTCCGCGCACAGCGCCTCCTTGCGCTCGGTGTGCTCGTGCCGGGTGCGTTCCTTCTCCTCCTTGGCGTGGGCGGCCGCCTCGTCGGAATGTTCGATGATCGCCTGCAGACGCTGCGCCAGACCGTCCACATCGCCGATCACCGCCGCGGTGGGCAGGGATTCGGCGAGCGCGACGGCCGCGGCCTTTGTCTTGCGGGCGTCCGTGCCGGCCGCGAGGCGAGCCTCGAGCAGCGCGACCTCGGTGGCCAGATCGTCGAAGCGACGCCCGAAATGCGCCAGGCCCTCGGCGGCGTCACCGGCCTGCCACGAGCCGACGACGCGTTCGCCGCCGCCGGTTTTGACCCAGGCGGTGCCGTCGTCGTCGACCCGGCCCCATTCGCTGGGATCGCTGACGGTCGGCACGACCACCGGATGCGGATGCTCATGGGCGGGGCCGGGGACGGGAGCCGGTTTGACGTGGTGCGTCGCCGCCGGTTTCGCCGCCGGTTCGGCTCGCTGCGCCGCGGAGGGTTTGGGCGCGCCCGGCTTGGGTACTCCCGGGCGTGGCGCCGCGCCGGGCTTCGGGGCGGCATCGGCCGGAGTCGGACGCTTCGCGGCGGGATTGCTGGACTGCTGCGCCGCGCCGGTTTCCGGATGCACTGCCTTCTCGGTTCCGCTGTTGTCGGTCATCGCTCCTCATCCCTGCCGCGCGTCACGGCTGCCTGGTTACGCCCTAGCAGATCCCATTCAACCAGCCAATAGACAGAATTGCCCTCTCTTGCGAACGGTGGCGTGGACCGAGTGACGGTTGAGGGTGGTGGGAACACGATCACCCCGGGTGAGCGGCGGCCTCGGCTGCCGTTTCCCGGCGGCCGCTACCGTTGACGGGTGTTTCGTGTCGCCGCGCTGATTCCCTCGCCGCTCGTGCTGATTCCCGAACTGGGCGGCGCGACTCCGCTGACCGACGCCACCCACCCGGCCGCGCAGGTACCGCAACTGCGCGAGGCCGTCCTGGAGGCGGGGCGGCTGCTGGCCCGGCAGGCCCGGCACTGGACCATCGTCGGCGCGGGCACCGAGCCGACGACCGGCGTGGGCAGTTTCCGCGGCTTCGGCGCGGACGTCCGGGTCGCGTTGTCGGCGACGGACCCCGGCGGTGAGCCGCGATTCGACTGGCCGGCCGCGCTGCTGGTGGGCGCATGGCTGCGCGGACGGATCGCGGCCGAGGACGGCGAGGACATCGAGGCGCGGGCGCTGCCGGTCGATCCCGGCGCCGAGCCCGCCCGCTGCGTGGATCTGGGGGCCCGATTGCGCGGCGAGCTGGACGCCGACCCGCGCGCGCACGGTGTGCTGATCGTGGCCGACGGCGCCGCGACCCTGTCCACCACCTCGCCCGGATACCTCGATCCCCGTGCCGAGGGCGAACAACAGCGGATCGATGCCGCCCTCGACGCCGGTGACCGCGCGGCACTCGGCGCACTGGACCCGCGGCTGTGTGCCGAACTCGAGGTGGCGGGCCGTCCCGGCTTTCAGGTGCTGGCCGGTCTGTTCGGTATCGACACCGCCGATCCGAAGGTCGAAACCCTCTATCGCGCAGCACCTTTCGGTGTGGGCTACCACGCGTCGGTCTGGTATCCGGCGGGTGCGCGATGAGTGCGCCCATCGCCGTCATCGGCCCGACCGCGACCGGAAAGTCGGATCTGGCATTGGAATTGGCGGTTCGCCTGGACGGGGAGATCGTCAATATCGACGCCATGCAGCTGTATCGCGGCATGGATATCGGCACCGCCAAACTGCCGCCGCAGCAGCGCCGCGGCATTCCGCACCACCAGCTCGACGTGCTGGAGGTGACCGAAACGGCCACCGTCGCCGCGTATCAGGCCGCGGCCTCCGCCGACGTCGAGGACATTCTCGCGCGCGGCCGGGTGCCGGTCATCGTGGGCGGTTCGATGATGTACGTCCAGGCGCTGCTGGACGAGTGGGAATTCCCGGCCACCGACACCCGCGTCCGCGAGAAGTGGGAGGCGGTTCTCGAACGCGACGGGATCGCCGCCGTCCATGCCGCCCTGCGCGCCGCCGATCCCGTTGCGGCGCAGACCATTCTGCCCACCGACGGGCGGCGGATCGTCCGGGCGCTCGAGGTCGTCGAACTCACCGGCCGGCCGTTCGCCGCCTCGCAGCCGCAACGCGGCACGCCCCGATGGAATACCACGATCATCGGCGTCGACCGCGAGACCGCCGAGCTCGACGCGCGCATCGAGACCCGCACCGAGACGATGTTCGCGCAGGGTCTCGTCGACGAGGTGCGCGAATTGATCGGCCGCGGCCTGCGCCGGGGTCAGACGGCACGCCGGGCGATCGGTTACGCACAAGTCCTGGCTCATCTCGACAACGAATACGACCTGAGCCATGCGCGTGAGCGCACGCTGATCGGCACCCGCCGCTACGTGCGCCGGCAACGCTCGTGGTTCCGCCGCGACCCACGCGTGCACTGGGTCGACGGCGCCGATCCGCGCCTGGCGGATGCGGTACTGGCCCATGTGCTCGACGAACAGGAATCGATTCGGCAGTGACCCGCCCATCGACCACCCGCCCATCGACGACCCGTAATGCCTCCGTGGGGGAGTGGCGAGCCTATCTCGGCAACCGCGCCCGCCGCCGGCGCGACGGCCGCTTTCTCGTCCACGGCCGCGAACCGATCACCGCGGCGGTGGCGAACGGCTGGCCGCTGGAGGCGGTGCTGTACCGCCTCGGCGCCCCGCTGCCGGCGTGGGCGCGCGAGGTGCTCGACAACGACGCGGTGCCGGCGATCGGACTGGTCGGTGACGCCCTCGACGAACTCGCCGAACCCGATACCGGCACACCGGAACTGGTGGCGCTGGCGCACACCCGCAGCCGGGACGGCTCGGAGGTCCGCCTCGATCCGGCACGTCCGGTGGTCGTGATCGATCGCCCGGCCTCCGCGCTGCGGCTGGGCAGTGTGCTGCGCACCGCGCACGCCTTCGGCGCCGCCGCGGTGGTGATCAGCGGTTCCGGCGCGGACGAATACGACCCGCGGTGTGTGCGCGCCTCGGCAGGCGCGTTGTTCGCGGTGCCGGTGGTGCGAGTGCCCGGACCGGCTGCCGTAGCCGAATTGCGGGCGGGCGCGGGAGTCCCGGCCCGGCTGGTCGGTGTCGGTGCGGACCCCGCCGACGAGCCGGTCGATGCGCACACCTTCGCGGATGCGACGATCATGGTGTTCGCCGACGACGGCGAGCTCGACGCGCGGTGGCGCGACGCATGCGACGAGATGGTGCGGATTCCGGCGGGTGCGATGCCGGTCACCCCCTGCGCCGTTTCGGTCGTGCTGTACGAAATATCCCGGCAGCGCCGGGTGTCGGTATCGAAGGTGAACGCCGGCGCGGCCGGTGAATAGTGCGGGACGGGTGGAGGAACGACGTCGATGAGCGAGCAGGTGCAGACGGTGTCCGGCGCGGCCGATATCGAATTCGGCAAGGGCCACGGGACCCAGAACGATTTCGTGGTGCTGCCCGACGCCGACGCCCGCCTGCGCCTGGCCCCCGACACCGTCACCGTGCTGTGTGACCGGCGCCGGGGCATCGGCGCCGACGGTGTGCTGCGCGTCGCCCGGGCGGGGGCGCTGGTGGAGCGCGGCGAGCTGGCCGAACTGCCCGACGGTGTGGCCGCGGCGGACTGGTTCATGGACTATCGCAACGCCGACGGGTCGATCGCGGAGATGTGCGGCAACGGCGTGCGCGTGTTCGCCCACTATCTGCTCGCCACCGGAATGCAGCGGGATACCGAATTCGTGGTCGGCACCCGGGCGGGCGCGCGCTCGGTGGTCGTGCATTCCTTCGACGAGGTGCACGGCGAGGTCACCGTCGGTATGGGCCCGGTGCGGATGCTCGGTGATTCCACCGCCACGGTCGCCGGCAGCGCGTTGGCCGGAGTCGGGGTCGACGTAGGCAATCCGCATCTGGCCTGTGTCGATCCCGGGCTCACCGCCGACGGGCTGGCCGCGCTCGACCTCTCCGTGCCACCCGGTTTCGATCCGGAGTTGTTCCCGCACGGCGTGAACGTGGAGATTCTGACCGCGCTCGGCGAGGACGGCGCGGTCGATATGCGGGTCTACGAACGCGGCGTCGGCGAAACCCGCTCCTGCGGCACCGGCACGGTCGCCGCGGCCGCCGCGGCGCTGACGAGTGCGGGCATCGATCCGGCGGCGGATTCGGCGCAGGTGCGGGTCCGGGTGCCCGGCGGTGCCGTCACCGTGGGCATCGATCACGGGCAGGCGTGGTTGCGCGGCCCCTCGGTGCTGGTCGGTTCCGGACACCTCGCCGGTGAGTGGTGGGCCGGCGCCTGATCCGTGTGAGCTGCGCCGTACCGGGGCCGCTCCCGGCGTCGGCCGGAAATATCCGAGTGCGCCCGATGGTTGTGGCGTGGGACCATGGAGGTGTATGAGGAAATCACAAACGTACGAGTTCACCCCGATCGAGCAGCTCGACTCGGAGACGGACGGCTACGCGGACCAGGACTACAGCATCGGCGATGACGACGCCGATACCGGCGTGAGCGATTACGACGCCGACGAGGACGACGGCAGCGGCTACTCCGGCAACGGCTGGGCGGCCGCGCCCACGGTCGGTGAACTGCAACTCGACGAACGCAGCGCGCTGCGCCGTGTCGCGGGGCTGTCCACCGAGCTCACCGACGTCACCGAGGTCGAGTACCGGCAGTTGCGACTGGAGCGGGTCGTGCTGGTCGGCGTGTGGACCGAGGGCAACGCCGCGCAGGCCGACGCCAGCATGGCCGAATTGGCCGCGCTCGCCGAAACCGCCGGCTCTCAGGTGCTCGACGCGCTGATCCAGCGCCGCGACAAGCCCGATCCGGCCACCTACATCGGCTCGGGTAAGGCCGATGAATTGCGCTCGGTGGTGCTCGGGACCGGCGCCGACACGGTGATCTGCGACGGTGAGCTGACCCCCGCGCAGCTGAACGCGCTGGAGAAGGTCGTCAAGGTGAAGGTCATCGACCGCACCGCGCTGATTCTGGACATCTTCGCCCAGCACGCCACCTCCCGCGAGGGTAAGGCGCAGGTGTCGCTGGCACAGATGGAGTACATGCTGCCGCGACTGCGCGGCTGGGGTGAATCGATGTCGCGGCAGGCCGGTGGCCGGGCCGGTGGTGCGGGCGGCGGTGTGGGTACCCGTGGCCCCGGTGAGACCAAGATCGAGACCGATCGCCGCCGGATCCGCGAGCGGATGGCCAAGTTGCGCCGCGAGATCAAGGAGATGAAGACCGCCCGCGACACCAAGCGGTCGCGGCGCACCTCCAGCGGCATCCCGGCGGTGGCGATCGTCGGCTACACCAACGCCGGGAAATCCAGCCTGATGAACGCCCTGACCGGCGCGGGCATCCTGGTGCAGGACGCGCTGTTCGCCACCCTGGATCCGACTACTCGCCGGGCCGCGCTCGACGACGGCCGCGAGGTCGTCTTCACCGACACCGTCGGATTCGTCCGGCATCTGCCGACTCAGCTGGTGGAAGCGTTCCGGTCCACCCTCGAGGAGGTCACCGGCGCCGATCTGCTGCTGCATGTGGTCGACGGTTCCGACGCGCTGCCCGATCAGCAGATCAAGGCCGTGCGCGAGGTGATCACCGATGTGCTGCGCGAGCAGGGCGAGGGATCCGGGCCGCCGGAGTTGCTGGTGGTGAACAAGATCGACGCGTTGGACGCGACGCAGCTGGCGCATCTGCGTGCGCAGCTGCCGGGCGCGGTGTTCGTCTCGGCCCGCACCGGCCGCGGCATCGACCAGTTGCGCGAACGGCTGGCGGAGATCCTCGGCGGGCTCGATGTCGAGGTGAGTGTGCTGCTCCCGTACACTCGTGGTGATCTGCTCGCGCGCATCCACTCCGACGGCCGCATCATCAGCTCCTCGCACGAGGAGGGTGGTACGCGGGTGCGGGCCCGGGTTCCCCGGGCGCTCGCACCGACCCTGTCGCAGTACGCGCACGCGGGCACCGTCGGCAGTGCGGAAGCAGCGGGGCCTTCGCACTGAAGCTTTCGTAGTCTGTGTGCCACAGTCGTTTCGGTAGAATCGCGTCACCGAACGGCTGCAGGGAGGGTGCAAATGTCCGGGAACGATGTCATGCCTGTCGATTCCACGCCTGTCGAATCCATGCCCATCGAATCCATGCCTGTCGAATCCACCGCCGAGCGCTCGCCGGCAACACCGGGGCAGTCCGCGTCGCCGGACGCTTCCGCCAGGCCGAGCGCTGCCGCGATGCCGAGCGTTCCCGCCACGCTCAGTGACGGAGCACCGTTGCGAATGACGGTGCCCGCCATCGATCTTCGCGTTTTCGACGCCCTGTCGACGCCGGTGCGGCTGTGGAACAGTCCGGTTTTCCACGGCCTGGACAACATTCCCGAGACCGGCCCGGTCATGCTCGTCGGCAACCACACGCTGCTCGGCGGCGTGGACGCGCCGCTGCTGGTGCACGAGATCTACCACCGCACCGGCCGGGTGGTGCGCGGCCTGGCGGAGAACGTGCTGATGCGGGTGCCGCCGGTGCGTGAGCTCGTGCACCGGATCGGCAGCGTGCGTGGTTCGCGCGACAATTGCCGCACCCTGCTCGACAACGGCGAGGCCGTCATCGTGTTCCCCGGCGGTGGCCGCGAGGCGATGCGCCGCAAAGGTGAGAAATACCACCTCAAATGGGAGGGGCGTACCGGCTTCGCCCGCATGGCGATCGAGGCCGGCGCGCCGATCCTGCCCACCGCGATGATCGGCGCCGACGACGTGTTCGACGTGGTCTTCGACGGCGATCATCCGGTGATGAGCCCGCTGCGCTGGACCGTCGAGGCGCTCGGAATCCGCGGCAATCTCACTCCGCCGCTCATGCGCGGAATCGGTCCCACCGTCGTGCCCCGGCCCGAACGGTTCTACTACTCGATCGGCACGCCCATCGAGACCACGCCGTGGCAGGACGCCACCGATCTGGACGCCGCCGCGGAGGAATTGCAGCAGGTGGTGCGCAAGGCGCTGGAGGAGGAGATCATCGCTCTGCTGGCCGAGCGCGATCGTGATCGCGGGCGCACCCTGTGGGGCCGCGTCCGCGGCGCTGTCGGACTGTAGAGGTTTACCCGCGTTCAGGGTGCGCAGGGATCACCTGCTGAAGCTTTTCGCACAGGTGGGCGACTTTTTTCGGATCTGAAGTGAACCGCGATTCCCCTTCCGGGTACCGTATGTGGCAGGCGAGTTGCCGATGTGGTCACTAGGAGGTTGGCGTGGAGCGCACCCTTTTCGAACCCGAACACGATCTGTTCCGGGAGTCATACCGTAAATTTCTGGATCAGCACGTCGCGCCGCACCATGCCGAGTGGGAGCAGGCGGGCGTCGTGGATCGGCAGCTGTGGCTGGAGGCCGGTAAGCAGGGTTTCCTCGGCATGGCCGTGCCCGAGGAGTTCGGTGGCGGCGGGGTCAAGGATTTCCGCTACAACGCGGTGATCACCGAGGAGACCACCAAGGGTCAGTACTCGGGTCTGGGCTTCTCGCTGCACAACGACGTGATCGCGCCGTATCTGCTGGAGCTGGCCAACGATGAGCAGAAGCAGCGCTGGCTGCCCGGATTCTGCTCCGGTGAGATCATCACCGCCATCGCCATGACCGAGCCGGGCACCGGTTCGGATCTGCAGGGCATCAAGACCCGCGCGGTGAAGGACGGCGACGACTGGGTCATCAACGGCGCCAAGACCTTCATCACCAACGGCATCAACTCCGACATCGTGATCGTGGTCGCGCAGACCGATCCCGAGAAGGGGGCGATGGGCTTCTCGCTGCTCGTCGTCGAGCGCGGCATGCCCGGCTTCGAGCGCGGCCGCAACCTCGACAAGATCGGTCTCAAGGCGCAGGACACCGCCGAGCTCAGCTTCACCGACGTGCGGGTTCCGGCCAAAAACCTGCTCGGCACCGAGGGCATGGGCTTCATCCACCTGATGCAGAACCTGCCGCAGGAGCGGATGTCGATCGCCGTGATGGCCGCCGCCGCGATGGAAGGCTGCCTGGAGACCACCATCCAGTACGTGCGCGACCGCAAGGCCTTCGGCAAACCCATCGGCGCCCAGCAGAACACGCGTTTCGTCCTGGCCGAGCTGGCCACCAAGACCACCGCGGTGCGCGTGCTGGTCGACCGCTTCATCGAGGCTCTCAACGCCGGCACGCTCTCGGCCGAGGATGCCGCGATGGCCAAGTGGTGGAGCACCGAGGAACAGCTCGACCTGATCACCAAATGCCTGCAGCTGCACGGCGGTTACGGTTACATGCGCGAGTACCCCATCGCCAAGGCGTATATGGATGCGCGCGTGCAGACCATCTACGGCGGCACCACCGAGATCATGAAGGAGATCATCGGCCGCTCCTTGAAGCTGAGCTGACGACACCGAGCTGACGTACTTCGGCTGCCCGTCTCCGGCAGCAACGGCCGCCGCCGGACCACCGGCGGCGGCCGTGGTGTGCCGCAAGCGTTTTCGCTCCTAGGAGCTCGTTCCGGACAGTGCGGTGGCCGCCTCGGTGAGGTCGGCGACCAGCCCGTCGTAGGCCTCGTCGCGATCGGGAGCGCGCAGCGCGGCGGCCGGATGGATGGTGGCCAGCGCACGGTGATCGTCGTGCGCGATCAGCCGCCCGCGGTCGCGGGTGATCCGGAAAGCGGGACCGAAGACGGCCTGGGCGGCCACCGCACCCAGGCAGACCACCAACCGCGGGCGGATCGCGTCGAGCTCGGCGGTCAGCCAGGGCGTGCACGCGACGATCTCGGTGCGCCCGGGCTTCTGATGGATGCGGCGCTTACCACGCTCGGTGAACTTGAAATGCTTCACCGCGTTCGTGAGATACACCGCGTCACGGTCGATTCCGGCATCGGCGAGGGCGCGATTCAGCAGCGTCCCGGCGGGGCCGACGAACGGGTGTCCGGCCAGATCCTCACGGTCGCCGGGTTGCTCGCCGATCATCACCATCGGGGCGTGCGCCGGGCCCTCGCCGAAGACGGTCCGGCTCGCATGCCGGTACAGATCGCAGCCGTGACATCCGCCCGCGGCCTCGCGCAATCGCGCGAGATCCGTGGTGTCCGGCACGAATTCCGCCGCACCCGGGGCTTTCACCATGATCGTGCCGTCACCGTCACTTCGCGCCCACTTCGGTCTCGATCGCCGAACAGAACGCGTCCAGATCGCGCGGATTGCGGGAGGTGATCAGCGTCCAGCCGTCCTGCGTCCGGACCACCTGCTCGTCGACCCACTGACCGCCCGCGTTGCGCACATCGGTCTGCAGCGACGGATACGAGGTCATGGTCTTGCCGCGGATCAGATCCGCCTCCACCAGCAGCCACGGGCCGTGGCAGATCGCGGCGATCGTCTTTCCGGCGTCGGCGAATCCGCGCGCCAGGTCGACGGCCTCCTTGGTGGCGCGCAACTTGTCGGCGTTGACGGTGCCACCGGGCACCACCAGCGCGTCGAAATCGCTCACCGATACCGAGGCCAGATCGGTGTCCGGGTCGACGGTGGTGTCGGCTTCGGTGTCGTGCACGAAGGTCTGCACCGCATCGGTGGACTGGGCGGCGTGGGTGACGCGAATTCCGTTGGCGCGCAACTGCTTCAGGGGTTCCAGCAGCTCGTCGCGTTCCACACCGGTCTGTGAGGTGACCACCAGGACGGTGGGCTCTCGGTCGGGTCGGCTCATCTCGTCTCCTTCTCGGGGCTCGCGCGGGCGCTCAGGCGCCCTGCATGCGAATCAGCGTGTTGAGTAGTTCGGCCTGCTCGGCCAGTTCGTGCTGATCGGGGTGGTCGCCGATGCGGTCGGCCAGTTCGGGGCGCCGGATCAACTCCATTCCGTCCGCACCACTGTCGGTGGCGAGCCGGACCCGGCCTTCGGTCAGCACCAGGCGGGTGCCGGGGCTGCCCGCGTCCAGCAGCATCCGCAGATCCTCGGCGGTGACCTGCGGATGCGTTCCAGGGGTCTGCTCATCGGATGTCATGTCCGGCGGGTGCCCGGCGCGGGGCCGGTGAAACACCGGCCTGCTGAACCGGTGGCCGCGGATCACGGCCGGGTACGGACGGGTTCGGGTCGGGCGTTGGGCCGGGGATCGGGCGGCCAGGATCAGGCGGCGGCTCGGGAATGGGCTCCGGAGGTATCGGTCGGCCGGGGTCGGGCGGCGGCTCCGGAACGGGCTCCGGAGGGACCGGTCGGCCGGGGCTCGGCGGCGGCGGGCCGGGGATCGGATCCGGGGCGGGTCCCGGTATCGGGCGGCCGGGTTCGGGCGGCCGGCCCGGAACGGGACCGGGCTCCGGGAACGGCGGCCGCGGATCGGGTTCCGGGGCCGGGATCGGACGTTCGGGCGTGGGATCCGGAACCGGCTGTGGCGGAACCGGTTCCGGGACCGGGGTCTCGCTCGCCCGTATTCGCGGTCCGGCGCTTTCGGTGTACATATCGGCTCCTCGAACGCATGAAGATTCGCGGTGCGATCCGCCCGGGCCCTACGACGGATAGGCCGGGTAGGGCGCGGCCTTCAAGGTCCGCGCCAGATGCGCGGCATTGCGCGCCATGCCCGCGGTGGTCGTCGCGACGGCCTCGGGAGTGCTGTCCAGGTCCAGATAGTCGACGCCGCTCATGGCCTCGCCGTTCCAGTAGGTGCACCCCTGGGCCGGCACGGTGAAGCCGATGTCGTTGAGTGCCTGGAACGTGTCGGCGCAGATCTTGTGCGCGCCGTCCTCGTTGCCGACGACGGCGGCAATCCCCACCTTGCCCACCATGGCGGGCCGGTTCTGGTCGTCGGTGACCGACAGTTCGGCGTCGAGGCGTTCGAGCACCCGCTGCGCGACCGAGGACATGTGGCCCAGCCAGGTGGGCGTCGCGATCAGCACGATGTCCGCCGCGCTGATCTGTTCGCGCAGGTGGGGCCACTGATCGCCGTCACCCTCGTCCGCGGTGATGCCGGGTCGGATGTCCAGGTCGACCGCGCGCACGGTCTTGCCGGTGACGCCGTGGTTCGACAGTTCGCGCAGTACTTGCTCGGCGATCAGCTCGCTGCTCGATCGATCGGGCGACTTCTTCAGGGTGCAACTGATCGCGATGGCGGTGAGGTCGTCCCCGGGAGCTCGGGAACCGGTCGGGTCGTTCACAAGGTGCTCCTTTCGACGGGCGACGGGATGCTCTGTTTCGCGCATACCCGCCGATCCGCGCTCGAACCTGTCTGCCCCGGTGCGCCGATTGAAGGCGACGAGCACCGGGTATGCGGCGCCTATGGAGATTCCGCACCCCGAAGTGCGCCGAACATCCGGCCATCGGCACCTCTCGGCGTCCCGGCATCGGCCCACCCCGGCGCCGGTGACCGCGAATACCGGCGCGCCGCCGCTACCGCAGCCGCGCGGCGAACTCTCCGCCGGTCTGTGCGCACTGCTCAGCGGCACCGCCTGCCACGTCGATTTCGACACCGCGAACACCGACCCGTACGGCGAGGATCTGCAGCTGGCGTTGCACCTGTGCTACGAGTTGCATTACCGCGGTTTCGATTCCGTCGACCCGCGGTGGGAGTGGGACCCGGCGTTGCTGCGCATGCGCGCCCACCTCGAGGACCGGTTCCTGGCCGCGATGCGACGCGATGTGCCCGGCGGCGACGACCTCGACGGCGAACTCGACGATCTGCTCGTCGAGCCGGTCGAGGGCACGGGCGTCGGGCACTTCCTCAACGAACAGGGCCAGTGGTGGCAGGTGTGCGAATACTTCGCGCACCGCTCGATCTACCACCACAAAGAGGCCGATCCCTACGCGTGGGTGATTCCCCGTCTGCGCGGTCAGGCGAAGGCCGCGCTGGTCGCGGTCGAATACGACGAGTTCGGCGCCGGCCGGGGCGAGGACGTCCACGCTCAGCTGTTCGCCGATCTGCTGGCCGGCGCCGGCCTCGACGACACCTACCTGCACTATCTCGATGCCGTCCCCGCGCCGATGCTGGCGCTGGTGAACATGATGTCGCTGTTCGGCCTGCACCGGCAGTTCCGGGGCGAGCTGGTCGGCCACTTCGCGAGCGTCGAGATCGGGTCGCCACCCGCGGCGCGTCGCATGGTCGACACGCTGCGGCGGCTGGACGCGCATCCAGCGTGTGTGCGCTTCTACGCCGAACACGTGGAGGCCGACGCGGTGCACGAACAGGTGATGCGCCGCGACGTCATCGGGGATCTGTCGGTCCGCGAGCCCGAGTTGATCGCACCGATGGTCTTCGGCATCCAGGCGACGACATTGCTGGAGAACGCCATCGACCGCCACATGCTCGACAGCTGGTCGGCCGGGCGCAGCTCGCTGCGCGACCCGGAGGCGATCCCACGCGATCGCGCGGGTTGATCATCGGAAGGCGGGTATTCGGCGATCATGAGACTGTTCCGCGCACCGGGTGTCTACGCCCCGACAGCCGATACCGGACTGCTGATCAGAGCGCTGGGGGCCGCCGCCATCCCGGAGGGGTCCCAGGTGGTGGACGTGTGCACCGGTACCGGCGCCGTGGCGATCCAGGCGGGGCGGGCCGGTGCGTCCGCGGTCACCGCGGTGGACATCTCGCGCCGCGCGCTGGCCTCGGCGTGGCTCAACAGCAGGTTGCACGGGGTGCCGCTGGAATTGCTGCACGGCGATTTCGGCCGGGTGCTGCACCGGCGTACCTTCGACGCGGTGCTGGCGAACCCGCCCTACGTGCCGGGTCCTACCGAGATTCCGGCACATGGCCGGGCGCGCGCCTGGGAGGGCGGACCACGCGGCCGGGCGCTTCTTGATCCGCTGTGCCGGATGATGCCGGAGCTGTTGCGCACCAAGGGAATCGCGCTGATCGTGCATTCCTCGCTGTGCGATCCGGATCTGACCGTACGGCAACTGCGCGACGGCGGGCTCAAGGCCGCGATCGTCGTGCGGGAAACCTGCGAATTCGGTCCGGTACTGAACCGGCGCGCGCACTGGCTGGAGCGACAGCGCCTGATCGAACCGGGAACACGGCAAGAGGAGTTGGTGGTGATCCGTGCCGATCGAGAATGACGAGCCCACCCCCGGCCCGGCCCGCCGCACGCGGGTCACGCTCACCAAGGACGGTCCGGCGCTCGTCGAGGGGCCGGTGGAGTTGGTGACCGACGACGGACGCGTCGTGCGCTGCGATCGGTTCGTGGTCGCGGTGTGCACCTGCCGCCGGTCCGGGATCTATCCGCTCTGCGATACCACCCATCGCCGCCATCGCCGCAAACGCGGCGGCTGAACGCGCAGTCGGCGGGCGCGTCAGTGCTGCGGTGTCACGCTGGTGTGCCGCGGGATCAGTATCGCGGTGAGAACCGCGACGGCAGCCACCACACCGGCGGCCGCGTACGAGGTGACCGTGAGTGCGGAATCGAATGCCGCCGAAGCCATCTCGTGCACGCGGCTCCCGAGTTCACCGCCGATATCGCCGGCCACCGCGATCGCGCCGCCGGCCGATTCGCGGGCCGTCTCGCCCTGGGCTCCGGTCAGCGGGACCTCGCTCATGTAATGGGTGAACAGCGCGCCGTGCACACTGCCCAGCAGCGCCACCCCCAGGCCGTTGCCCAGTTCGTAGCTGGTCTCCTCGACCGCGCCGCCCTGGCCGACGCGTTCGGCCGGCACCGAGGAAACCAGAACCGCCGCGGCGGCGGTGACCGCGATGCCGTCACCGATACCCAGGCAGACCAGGACCAGCGCGACCACGGCGTAGCTGGTGGGTTCGGGCGAGGTCGCCAGGACCGCGAAGCCGGCGGCGAGGATGAGCAGGCTGGTGACCATCACTCCGCGCACACCGGTCCAGCGAAGCAGCGCCGGTGTCGTCAGCGAGCCGACCAGAGTCGCGACCGCGGCCGGCGCCGTCCGGATCCCGGCCTCGGCGGGAGAGTAGCCGTGAATGTATTGCAGCCACAACGAAATCAGGAACAGGGCGGCGCCGATCGCGATCATCGCCATCAGTGTCGCCAGGGCCGCGGCGAGGAAGACCGGTCGCCGGAACAGCCGGATGTCGAGCAGCGGATCGGTCAGCCGCAACTGCCGGCGCGCGAACCAGAACAGCATGGCGAGCCCGGCCAGCAGGACGCACACGTTCAGCACGATGTCCTCCCCGCGCGCGAGATGTTTGACGCCCCAGACGAATCCGACGATACCGAGCACCGACAGCGGCACGCTCGGCCAGTCGAACGGGGTGGTCGACGGGGCCCGGTATTCGGGCAGCAAACCGATCCCTGCCGCCAGCGTGAGCACGACCACCGGCACGTTGATCCAGAACGCCGCGGCCCAGCCGAAGTGTTCGACCAGGACGCCACCCACGATCGGACCCACCGCCGCGCCGACCCCGGCGATCGCCGCCCAGATCGCGATCGCCCGGGTGCGTTCGTGCGGATCGTCGAAGATGTTGCGGATCAGCGAGAGCGTCGAGGGCATCACCATCGCGCCGCCCACCGCAAGGAGCACGCGGCCGCCGATGAGCTGACCGGTGACCTGTGCGGTCGCCGCGACCACCGACGCGACGCCGAACAGCGCGAATCCGGTCAGGAACAGCCGCTTGCGGCCGATCCGGTCGCCGACCGCGCCGAAGGTGATCAGCAGGCCGCCCAGAACCAATCCGTAGATGTCGACGATCCACAGCTGCGCGAGCGCCCCCGGTTGCAGGTCCTCGATCAGCGAGGGCAACGCGACGTTGAGCACGGTGGCGTCCATGGCGACGAGCAGCAGGCTCGCGCACAGCACCGCCAGCATGCCCCAGCGGCCGCGTACGGGTGTCGCCGTCCGGTTCCGGTCGATCATCGGGCCTCCCGATTGCCGAAGCAGCTCCTGCTACTTTCCGGCAATCCTACAAATCCCGGATCGATGACCAAGGTCCCCGATGGCGGGGACTTTCGGCCCTGATCCGGCCACGTCGCGGCTGTTGAGGTGAGGAGCCGGCAAGGGAGACGGGTGAGGTGGCGCGAGGCAACGGGCAGGGCCCATGATGTTCGCCGGCGTCCACGACCCGGACAGCATCCGCGCGGCGTATGCCGACCGCGGACTGCCGGTCACGATGATCGGCCCCCGGCCGCATCTGGTGACCGGTGGCCGGTTCGGCCTGATCGCTCTGCCGAACCGACTGGGACACAGGATGATCGCCGCACTGCCGATCTGCGGTCCGGTGCTCGGGCATCCGCGGTCGCGGCGCCTGGCTTTCGTCGTCACCGCACCCGCCCTCGATCTACCGCTGGCGCTGCTGCATCTGCTGCGTCTGCACCGTGTCGTGGTGGTCGGGCCGCGGCGCTGCGTGGCGTTGCCCCGCTTCGACGGCGCCGGCCAGACGGTGCTGTGGGTGAACGAACCTCGCCGCGACGTCGTGGCACCGCGTGAGGCGGTGATCATCGACCTGGCCCTGCGCCTGTCGATCGACTAGTACTGCGCCCGACTAGTGCTGTGCCGCGGCCGCCTTGCGCAACCCGTCGAGAATCAGATCCAGGCCGAACAGATACTGCTCCTCGCCGCTGCCGTGCGTGATGACCAGTTCGGGCATCAGATCGGTGATCGTCGGATGGGCCACCGGATCCAGCATCTGCAGGCGGCTGGGGATGTTCTCACCGTTGCGGCGCGCCGGGGCGAACACATGACGCAGCGCCGAGCCGAAGGTGTATTGCAACAGCACCACGTATCCGCGCGCGGTCTCCTGTCGGCCGAGACCGGCGGCCCGTAACTGGGAGAGCACCAATTCCAGTGCGGCGGTGGCGGTATCGGCGAAATCGCCGTCGCCGTCGGGCTTCACGGCGAGTACCCGAAGCACCGCCGGGCGTTCCACGAGCAGCCGGTACAGCGCCTGGCAGCACGCCCGTACCCGATCGGCCCAGTCGCCGGAGACGTCCGGCGGATGGAAGCTGTCGAGCACCTGATCGCGCGCGGCCTGCAGCAGTTCGTCCTTGCTGCGGAAGTAGGTGTAGAGCGTCATCGTGCCGACGCCCAGTTCGGCGGCGAGGGCGCGCATGGAGATGCCCTCGCAGTCGGTGTCGTCGAGCATGCGCAGCGCGGCGTCCACGATCGCCTCGGCGCTGAGCGTATGGCGCGGTACTCGGCGGCGGCCGCCCCCGGTTCGGGTTCGTCGGGCGGGCTCAGATGTCACGGCACTGTCTCCGGTCGGGATGAAATCCGGTCTCGCCGCCATTGTAGTATGCACGTACGACGTACCGTACGTTGTACGTCAGCCCTCGTCGTGGAGGTCGGGTCGTGGCTGCAACAACCATCTCGGGTCCGCTCGCGCAGGTTCCGGCGCGAGCCGGGGGCTGGTTTCGGGAAGTGGTGCTGGTCGTCGTGGTGTATTTCGCCTACGACGGCGCCCGGCTGCTGGTCGGCAGCGGTATCGACCACGCCCGTCACGACGCGCACGCGCTGCTGCGGATCGAGGACTGGCTGCGGCTGGACCCCGAACTGTGGCTGAACCGGATCTTCGTCGGCCACGCCTGGATCGCGATTCCGGCCGACTTCGCCTACGCCACGCTGCACTACGTCGTGACTCCGGCGATCCTGATCTGGATGTGGTGGGCGCACCGCGAGCAGTACCGGGCGGCTCGCACCCAGCTGGGCATCGCGACCGTCGCGGGCCTGATCGGATTCGTGGCATTGCCCACCGCGCCGCCGCGACTGCTGGAAGAGTCCCACGGTTTCATCGACGTGATGGCACTGCACGCCTCGGTGGGCTGGTGGCAGGGTGATGCCGGCACGCCGCGCGGATTGGATTCGCTCACCAACGATTTCGCCGCGATGCCGAGTCTGCACGTCGGCTGGGCGCTGTGGTGCGGGCTGATGCTGTACCGCTTCGGCCGGACTCCGCTCGCACGCTGGGCCGGTGCCGGCTATCCGATTCTCATCACGCTGGTGGTGATCGGGACCGCGAACCACTATCTGCTCGACTGCGCCGCCGGTGCGGTCCTGATCCTCGCCGCCGGTTACGCCGCCGTGCCGTATCTGCGCCTCTGCGACGCGACCGCGGACGGCATCCGGGTCTGGTGGGCGATGGTGCGCGCGACGTCGCCGTGGCCCGCTCGGCGTCGTGCGGTGGTCGCCGCCTTCGCACCGGGCGCGGTCGCCGGGCCGGCACTCGGAATCGGCGCCGGGCTGGCCGGTGCCCTGCCGGAGCCGACGCGGGAGCCGCCCGTGCGCGGACCGGATCGGACCATCGACCGGGTCGCGGACGCCTCCGCGGGCGGACGAGGTGCGGCGGGATGCCGGGCGGCCGGCCGATCGCCGCGGCGTGCCAAACACCCGCTCGGGGCCGAGATCCGGTCCGGGCCGGACCTGGGCTGAACGTCGTCGCTCGCCTGGCGATGTCATCGGACGCCGGTAGAGTGACATCTTTCGATCGGGCCAGTCAGGAGGCAACAGGTGGACGTCAAATCGGCCGTGCGCGGCTTCAATTCGGTGGTACTCACGCTCACGGAGGCGCCGGTTCTCGGCCCGCTGATGCGGAAGGGGTTCGTCGAGATCAGCTATGTCGGGCGAAAGTCGGGTAAGACGTTCAGCACACCGGTGAACTATCGGCGTTCCGGCGATTCCATCCTCATCGGCGTCGCTATGCCCGATCGCAAGAGCTGGTGGCGCAACTTCACCGGTGAGGGCGGCCCCATCACGCTGCATCTGGACGGTGGCGACCGGCGCGGCCACGCCGTGGCGACGCGTGACGAGAAGGGCCGGGTGCGGGTACAGGTGCAGCTGGACGACAACACCGCCGCGGGCTCGGACTGATCCGGACACTCTGCGGCGCAGAGGTTTTCGAGGGGGGTTGGTGCCCGCGCGGGCGGGCACCGGAGACGTGCGGGAGCCGCTAGGCCGGTATTCGAGCCGTGAGACTGCTTGCGCGAGTGTCGTATTCGGCACCGTCGAGTGCCGGTGCGGTGAATCTGTGCAGATCGAATTCGTGGGTCCGCACACCGTGGTGGAAGGCGTCGAGCTCGGCTCGATCGAAGACGAGCTCCACATCCGTTGCGCGACGGCCGGTTTCGGTGCGCAGCACATAGCGTCCGTCGGGGCGCCGCAACTGCGTGATCGGTAATCGCTCGGTGCGCCCGGCACGGATACCCGCCTGGTATTTGTCGAACTGTTCGTCGGTGACCAGCAGCATCTCGGTGCTGCCCACGGCCGTGGCGGCGGTGGTGGCGGCAGTAGCGCACTTGTCGTCCCAGACGGCGGTCCATCCGTGTTTGCGTGCGACGCGCACGCAGTTCTGGTGCGGGGAACTGGCTGAGGCTTTTCGGAATTCACCTACGGTGAAGGTCGGTGGCCGCGTCATCGGATGCCCTTTCTACGGAGTAAAGCTGCCGGCGCACCGATGCGCGGACCGCCGCGCCGACCGTGCCGGCTAAGGCTTGTAGCCGACGGCCGCGAAATTACACGGCCGTGCCGGATCCGCTATGTCCACCGGTGCAGAGGGCCGCCAATCGGGGGCGTGCACGATCCCGGGATTCAGGAGTTCGAGGCCGTCGTAGAAGGCGGCGAAATCGTCACGGCGGCGCAGGGTCAACGGATCCGAGGTCTGCTTGTAGAGCTCTGCCGCCGCGGCCATTCCGCGTTGGACATCCTCGGACGCGTCGTCGAGACCGGCATGGCTCATCGCCACACAGCTGCCGCGCGGGAGCCGATCTCGTAGCTGGGCCATCAGCCGGTACGGGCGGTCGCTGTCCGGCACGAACGGCCAGACGCCGACGATGAGCAATCCGAGCGGCTGATCCGGATCGATGAGGCGCCGGGTCTCGGGATGGTCGAAAATATCGTCGGGACACCGCAGATCGGCATCGATGACCGCGGTGGTGGCGAGAGTGTCGGTACGGTGCAGCAGATCGTGCCAGCGCGCCACCGCCTCGGTGTTGTTGTCCACGTACACGACCCGGGTCCGCGACTCGTGGGCCCGCGCGATCTCGTGGGTGTTGCCCGCCGTCGGCAGGCCGGCGCCGATGTCGAGGAACTGCCGGATGCCGAGTGTGGCCATGAAATCGACTGCGCGGCACAGGAATTCGCGATTGTGCCGCGCCCAGGCATCGGCGTGGGGGAACAGCGCGAACACCCGCTCACCGAAGACCTTGTCGACGTCGAACAGCGCCTGTCCCGACAGATAGTAGTGGTACATGCGCGCCGCCGAAGGCCGGCTCGTGTCGATGTCGCGTGAGGGAAAGTCGTTGTCGCTCATAGCTGCCCGGCACTCCTTAGGCTTTGCAGATTACGGTCGGTGGGTCACGTCCCGGTGACGCTCTCGCGTCGGAACGAACGCGCGATCCGGTCGATGAACGCTCGCGACCGATCGGGATCCGCTGCGGCCGCGGATAATCGGTCCCAGACGGTCTCCCGGGCGCGTACCGCGGGCTTGTCGTCGATATAGCGAATGTCGCCCTGGCTCTCCACGATCGCCATGTCCAGGTCGCCCGCCGCGCCGGGGGAGGGGACCCGCACCAGCGTGAAGCGGTCCTCCATCCCCGCGCCGCGGGTGGGGACGGTGAACGGCAGCACCTGCAGGATGATGTTGGGCCGATGCGACAGTTCGAGCAGGTATTCCAGTTGTTCGGCCATCACCGCGCGGCCGCCGTATTCGCGGCGCAGGCACGATTCCGAGAGCACGGCGTGGAAACGCGGCGCGGCGGGACCGGTGAGGACGTCCTGGCGGGCCAGTCGCGCGCGTACGGAATCCTCCACGGTGACCGCACAGGGATCGGCGGACGCGGTCTGCGCGTCGTGCGGGGGTTCGTGCAGGGCCCGGATATAGGGCTCGCATTGGATCAGTCCGGGCACGATCTCGGCCTCGGTGACCCGCAGCAGACTGGCGTGGGCCTCGAGGTCCACCAGCAGACGCAATTCCTCGAGGTAGGCGCGGCGGTGACCGGTATTCCAGAAACCGCGTTTGTGGTTGTCCCGGCGTAACGCCTCGAGGCTGTCGAGATACCCGGGGTCGGTGAAACCCAATGCGACCGCGAGGCGTTCGAGATCGCCGACGGTGATCGAGCTGGCGCCGTTGATCAACATCGCGATCCGGCTCTGGCTGGTATCGATGATCCGTGCGGCCTCCGCCTGATTCACCCCCGCGGTGCTGATCATATGTTCGATCTCGCGGCCCAGCAGCAATTTTCGCGCGGTACGTAATCGGGCTCCCATGGGTGCCAGCGTATCGGCGCGGCGCGCGGCCCGGGAGGTCGACGAAACGAGGCACTGCTGCGTGATGATCATACGCCCGACGAAATCTCTTCCGCCCCAATCGCTTTCCTTCGCGTGATAATCACGCTAGCATGTATCACGTTCAGGCTATCACGGTTTCGGCGACAGCCGAGTGCGGCCGGAGTCGCGAATATCCGCGGATCTCCCGGAATCAGCCGACGGTTCTCGTATGCCGGACTGGGCCGTCCGAATTGCGGACGGATGACCCGAATTCGGCCGACGATTGGGAGATCTCACAACCGCGGACCCCTGTGGTTCGGATGTTTGGGCCAACCCGCGCCGACTGCTCGTAATCACCGCGCGTCACCGTTACCTTCGTCAGTGCGATGGGGATCGGGCGCACGGAAGGAGCGCGATGCCGGCCTACGACTCCTGGGATGCGGAATCCGCGGAGGGCGATGGATTCGATTCCGGAAATGCCAGGAGTGCAACGCATTCCGATCCCGCGATAGTCATGCGGATGGGATTCGAACTGGCGCTCATCCTACTCGGCGATGCGCCCACCGGGGCGGCGCGGGCGCTGCGGCGACTCGAACACGCCGCGGCGGTGTGGGCGCGCGACGGCGTACCGATCGATATGGTGCAGCACGCGATTCACGACGGGGTGAAACTGACCCTTGATCGCATCGATCCGGCCGGTGGTAAAGGAACCACCGATCCGGTGGCCGATCGCAGCTTCCTGGTCGACATGCTGGATCTGCTGACCTGCACCGTCTCCCGCGCCTACGTCGCCGAAATACGCAGACACCCTGCCCACTGACCGCTGCTGCGGTGCGGCGACCGATGCCTCTTCCGGTAGGGCCTCATGCGGTGGTGTAGGTGCGGGCGACGAGTGCGGAGCGGAGGTACCAGAGTCCGCTGGCTTGGGTGGGGTCGAAGCCGGTGAGTTGGGCGATGCGTTTGAGGCGGTAGTCGACGGTGTTGGTGTGGACGTGGAGGAGTCGGGCGGTGCGTTGGCGGTTGAGGTTGTTGGCGATGTGTGTTTGGAGGGTGGTGAGGAGTTCGGGGTGGTGGTCGAGGGGGTTGAGGAGGGTGCCGAGGTGGTCGCGGCCGGGGCCGGGGCGGGTGAGTTGGTATTCGAGGGCGAGGTCGTCGAAGCGGTAGAGGCCGGGGATTGATCCGAGGCGGGTGACCATGTCGAGGAGTTGGTGGGTTTGGTCGGTGGCGGTGGGGAAATCGTCGAAGGTTCGCGGCCGGCGGTGCGCGCGGGCCGGGTGGACGGGTTC